>JBJDWY010000044.1:0-3674 GCA_051866255.1 Anaerovibrio sp.
AACTACCAAACTATTTCATTCAGTATATGCACGAAGTAACAAACCAGCACTACGACAAACTGAAATTTATTTCATGGGAAGAAGGATTTCGAGATTTTTTGCAGAAGTATTATATATAATTGGGGTAAAGGGCTAATAGGGGGTATGCTCAATGGAAAACAGAAAAACAATGCTGATTGTTGACGATATGGAAATCAACCGCGCTATCCTGACGCAGTTTTTTCAGGATGAATTCCACATCATCGAGGCAGAAAACGGCAGAGAGGCACTGGACTTCATCAAAAGCCAGCCCATCGACATCATCCTGCTTGACCTGATGATGCCGGTCATGACAGGCATGGAGGTGCTGGACTGGCTGCTGTCAAATCCACGCTACGGTGACATTCCGGTGATTGTTACCACCTCTGCCGATGATGTGAACAGCGAGGTAATGGCCATGGAACGGGGCGCAGCCGATTACCTGACCAAGCCATACAATCCGTCTATCGTCAGCTGCCGTGTGCAGAACGTACTGGGGCGGCGCGAAAACGAAATCAGCAAGCTAAGGCAGGCAGCCCAGGACAGAAAAATCAGTGCCATGCAGCAGATTCTGGACATTGACCAGCTGACAGGCCTTCTGACACAAAAAGCATTCCTGCAGCAGGCAGCTGACAAGATATCCGGGAACCCGGAAACACGCTACTGCTTCGTTTACCTCGACATAGCCAGCTTCAAGCTGATTAACGAGCTTTTCAACATGGAAACCGGCGATACCATCCTCAAGACGGCCGCCTCCTACTTCAATACCATCGTGGGCAAGCGGGGCCTTGCCAGCCACCTGACGGCTGACTCCTTCGCCATACTTCTGCCTGAGGATATGCTGGACATGGATCTGCTCATTCAGGGGCTGGATGCCATGATGCACTCCCTGACCATTTACCGCACGGTGGCATTTTTTGCCGGTGTCTATCAGATAGACAATATCTACCTGACCACCAGCCAGATGCTGGACAGGGCGCACATGGCAATGACCTCGGTAAAAAATTCCCACGCCCGCCGCTTTGCCTTTTACGATGATGCCCTGCGCACCAAGCTGATGGACGAGCAGATCATCGCCAGGGAAATGGAACCGGCACTGAACAACGGCCAGTTCTTCGTCAAATACCAGCCTATCTACAAAATAGACACGGAAGCCAGAACCATGGCCCCTATTGCCGCCGAAGCGCTGCTGCGCTGGCAGCATCCGGAGCAGGGAGTCATCAGCCCTGCCAGGTTCATCCCGGTCTTTGAAAAAAACGGCTTTATCAACAGGGTGGACAGGTTTGCCTGGGAGCAGGCATGCCATTTCCTCAGCCGCCAGCGGGACTGGGGACTGGATATCCGCCCCATCTCCATCAATATCTCCCACATGAATTTTTACGATATGTCCTTTGTTGACTACCTGCTGCGGCTGCTGCGAAAGTATGACCTGCAGCCGTGGATGCTGTGGCTGGAGCTGACGGAAAAATCCTACAGCCACGCCCCTGAGCAGCTGTCCAAAATCCTGCGCCGCCTCAACAGCTGCGGCTTCTCCGTCATCCTGGACGATTTTGGCAGCAGCTTCAGCTCCCTGGGCATTCTCCGGGACCTGACCATTGACATGCTCAAGGTGGATGTGCGCCGCCTCTACGCCCACGGCAACCACGACAGGGTGGACATCATCCTGCAGGCAATCATCGACATGGCAAAGAAGCTGAACATGCAGGTGATTGCCGAGGGAGTAGAGACTCCGGTGCAGGCAGAGCTGCTGCAGACCATGGGCTGCCATACCATGCAGGGCTTCCACTACTCACGCCCCCTGAACTCCGACGCCTACATCGAGCTGCTTTCCAGCCTCCAATAATGCTTTGCAAAAAAAATTGCCGCAGATGATATTCTCATGCTGCGGCAATATTTTTTGCCCGAAATAAAACTCAGAACTGGAACTTCTGCAGGTTCTCCTGCACTTCCTGGGCCTGACGTGCCAGTGCATCACTGGCGGAGGCAACCTCCTGGGCCGAAGCAGACTGCTGCTCCGTAGCTGCCGATATGGACTGCATGTTGTCAGCCACATGCCTTGCGCCCTTGTCAATCTCATTCATCTGGCTGGTAATCCCCTCCGCCTGCCTGGCAACAGCCGTCACAGACTGGGACATGTGATTGATCTTGTCAGATACCTGCACCACCAGCACATTGATTTCCTCAAACACCTGCCGCAAGCCCTCTACGGACTCCGCACCCTTTGCCACGGCCTCCCGGCCTGAGTTCATGGAAGCCACTGCCTTGCCGGTATCCTCCTGAATCCTGCCTATCAGGCCTGCAATCTGCTGGGCTGCCGTGCCTGACTGCTCCGCCAGCTTTCTCACTTCCTCTGCCACTACGGCAAAGCCCCTGCCCTGCTCACCGGCACGGGCCGCCTCAATAGCCGCATTCAGTGCCAGCAGGTTGGTCTGCCCGGCCAGGTCGGAAATGGTATCCACGATAGCACCGATTTCCTGGGAACGCTCTCCCAGCTTGTCCACCAGCTCCGCTGTCAGGCGCACGGTTTCCTCCACGCTCTGAATCTGGCTGACAGATGCTCCTACCACGCCATTGCCGGAAGCTGCCTTTTCCGCAGCCTGCTCCGCGTTGGCAGAAACCTCCGCCGCCTCCCGGCTGATGCCCTCTACGGACTCCGTTATGGCAGCCACGCTATGGGTTCCCGAATCCACAGAACCCTGCTGCTGGATAACCACCGTGGCGGCATCTGCCACGGACTGGGCCACTGCCGTAGCAGCGTTGGCAGACTCCATGGAGCTGGAATTCAGCTGCTGGGAGGATGCCGCAATCTGCTCCGTAGTGCGGGAAAAATTCTTCAGCAGCTTGCTGACTGCCAGCGTCATATCATACAGCCCCCGCTGCACATCGCCAAACTCATCCCCCCGGTCAGATGGCGCCGTCTTCACCACGAAATTACCCTTGCTCAGCTTGTCGCAGACATGCAGCATAATCCCCAGGGGCTGCTTGATGGCGTTGATCAGCTTCCAGCTGAAGCCCAGCTGGATAATCATGCACACCACCGTCGTAATCAGCATCAGGGTAATGGCACTCTGCCCGTCAGCGGCATTCTGCTGATTTGCCTCAAAGGCTGATTCCCGGGTAGCCTTGCTGAGTGCCGTCAGGGAATCCCTGAGCTTCACCGTATCCTGCCGTGCCGCCCTGTTGTATTCGGCAATGCCTGCCTCGGAGCCCCCGGACCTCACCGCAGCCATGACGGCAGGCATGGACTTCCTGAAGCTTCCCCAGCAGCCCATCATCTCCTGCACCGCAGCATCATTTCCATCACCGGCAGCCAGCGAAGCATACTCCCCCAGCAGGGCTTCCATATCATTGATGTCCTCCGCCTGGCTCTTGGACAGCTCCTCCAGCCTTGAAGCATCAGCTATCACCTGCATGGAACGCACCTGGATAGTGCGCATCTTCTCACAGGCCTGTCCCAGAAGTTCCACGGAACGCATATCGTCCTCATACATCCTCGCCATCTGCTCGTTGGCATTCTGAATAGATACAGCACCGCGTACCCCTACGATAGCCATACCAATCGCAGCTATAACGACCATAATCAGGATCTTATAGCTGACCTTTACATTGTCCATAAGAAATCACACCCTTTATATATTTTTAATATGTTTTATTTT
>JBJDWY010000045.1:0-54650 GCA_051866255.1 Anaerovibrio sp.
AGTTCTTCCCAGGGCTTTAAAATGTTTCTGAATTTGGTTGCCATTGTGTCCGTCCTCCTCTACATTATACCAAATTTACTTCAGTCAGGATAGTGTGCACAGCGTAATAAGAATACATTATCCTGCGAAGAAATGTTTGCAAGTTAATTATAATACAAAGGTACTATGATTACAATATAAAAATACAAGTGTTGCGAAAATATTTTTTTGTAAAAATATTTTCAGGAGAGCTTTGCTTGTAGTGAGAGGAGCTGATGAGCTGTTGCTAAATAAAGATATGCTGCATACGCTTTTGAACCAGTTGTGGCGGGTGGTGGCAGGTCCGGCACTGCTGGTGTGTATACCGCTGTTTCTGACACCGGTCGAGCAGGGATATTGGTATACCTTTACCAGTATTGCAGCCTTGGCAGTGTTTGCAGACCTGGGATTTTTGCATGGGAGTGTCATCTAAGACTATTGAAGCTTGGGAAAAAGGAACTACCCATCCTGCCGGGCCAGCGTGCAGATTGTTGGGGATGCTTTCCTCAGGTGATGTTTCAACGTTTAGCTTCATAGTGTAAGAGCTTTTAAGTAAAGTTCATAGTTACTATATGCTGCAAATAAGTTTCATAATGTGATTAACTTTTCGTACTTACAGATATAGCAAAGATGTTTGCTATATCTGTTTTTTTTTTTTGCAGAAATATCAAACTAAAAAACAGATATATTTACTCAAATGTAAATACTCCGCAAGATTTTCCAAAGTTTCTTGAATATCTGCTGTAAATGTCTTGCGGGGGGGGAGTCTTGTGCTATTATAATAGACATGTGGATAAGTTTTATTGGAGAATTGAGGGATCCGGGTGGAGAGATATCCATATCTGCGAAAGCTGTTCCTGCTGGCAGGTGATATTGCCATAATCATCTTATCAGTGTGGCTGGCAGTGCAATTGGTGAATGGTCACATGTCATTTTCGTTAAATACGGAGATATATTACAGGATGCTTCCCATCAATGTTGCAGTTTTGTGCATTGCTTTCGGCATCTATGGCCTTTATACGCTGCCCAAGAAATCATACGGCGAGATATTCATCGGCATTGCCTTGTCGGTACTGTATGCCTTTATCTTCGTCATGGCAGCCAGCTTTTTCCTGCGGGAGTTTGCCTATTCCAGGAGTATTCTGAGCCTGGCAACGGTTTTTGAGCTGCTGCTGCTCAATGGCTGGCAGTACCTGTGGTGGCAGCTGGAGCGAAGGCTGGACGTACCCAAGGATGCATTGCTGGTGGGCAGCAATGAAGAATGTGAGCGTGTGCTGAAAAGGCTCAGCGTAGTTCCGCAGATGAACTACCATGTCTGCCATATCCTGCCGTTAGAGGCTGAGAGGCAGGAATGGGAAAATGCCCTGGCAAATGCTGATTTGGCGATTATCTGCCAGGATGTAAAGCTGAAGACAAAGGCACAGATTGTCTCCCGCTGCCAGCAGCTGAGTAAGCAGGTCATGCTAGTACCTTCTGTCTACGAGATGTATTGCAGCGGATTGGAAATCAGCCGCATAGATGACATCCCGTTCTTCCGGCCTCAGTATCTGAACCCCAGCCTGGAGAGGCGGAGCATCAAGCGCATCATGGATGTCCTTTTATCCTGCGTGATTTTGCTGGCAGCACTCCTGCCCATGGCTGTTATAGCACTGATTATCAGGCTGGACAGCAAAGGACCTGTATTTTACAAGCAGGAACGGGTAGGCAGGTATGGCAAGACCTTTGAGGTCTACAAGTTCCGCAGCATGCGTCAGGATGCAGAGGCACTGTCCGGCCCAGTGCTGGCCGGGGAGGATGATCCGAGGATTACCAGGGCAGGCCGTGTGCTGCGTGCCATGCGCCTGGATGAGCTGCCACAGCTTATCAATGTCCTGAAGGGAGATATGAGCATAGTGGGGCCGAGGCCTGAGCGTCCGTTTTTCGTGGAGCAGTTCAAGGCGGAAATCCCGGAATACGAGTATCGCCATAATGTGCGGCCAGGCATCACCGGCATGGCGCAGGTCAACGGCAAGTACAATACCACAGTGTATGACAAGCTGGTGTATGACCTGATGTACGTGCAGAAATGTGATATATTTACGGATTTGGTGATTTTGGTGCAGACAGTGCGGGTACTGTTTATGAAAAGTAGTACAGAAGGGGTTTAGTAGCGTTTATGGAATTTGTATTGTTTGAGGTGATTGTGTGAAAATAGGGATTGTTACTTTATCAGCTTCTGATAATTGTGGTTCGTTATTGCAAGCATATGCATTAAAACACTATTGTTCATCTTTGACGGATTATGTTGATGTTGTTAATTTTACATCATTAAAGTCTAAAAATCAGTATGCAATTTTTCCCGATGGTTGGTGGAAACATCCAAGATTATGTTTTGCAATATTAAAAAATATAAGAAAGTTGATTCGGCAAAAAAAATCTTATAAACGTTTTCGTGAAGTCTATGTAACAGGTGGTAGTAATGAAGTATATATTGAAGATTTAGAAAAGATTTCTTTAGAGTACGATATTATGATTGTGGGTAGTGATCAAGTATGGAATGTTCGCATGTATGATTTCAGTTTGGGGTTTTTCCTGCCAAAGGTGTTATGTAGAAAAATTGCTTATGCTGTTAGCTTGGGTGGATATAAAGTGTCAGAATATGAAAATTTTGAAGATGTCAAGTGCTATATAGAACAATTTGATGCGGTATCTACTAGAGAAGAATATGGGAAATTTGATTTGGAAAAAATATTATCTATTGATATTCCAGTTTTATCAGATCCAACTTTTTTGCTATCAATTGAGGAATGGCAAAAAGTAGCTGGAGAAAAGCAATTTTTTAGTGGAGAGTATATTTTTTATTACTCATGGTCGTATGGTGATGATAGATTAAATCAATTGGTATATGAAGAAGGGCGCAGAACAGGAATGCCAGTTGTGGTCATCGATTGTTCAAAATGGGTTTGGAAAAAAAATATTTATAATTTTGTTATATTGGATAATGGAGGACCAAAAATATTTTTAAATTTAATGCGCTATTGCAGAAAAGCATTTGTAGAATCTTTCCATGGATTGATTTTTGCATATATTTTAAAAAAAGATTTTTGGATATTAAATGAGAAAAATAGGGTTGAAGATGTTAGATTATCTGAATTAATTGAGTTATTGGAGTGTTCTAATAGAGTTTTGTATCCTGGCAAAAAAATAACCGAATGTCTTGATAATAAGGAATTTATGTATGGAGAATCATTAAAAAAGCGAATAGAAAATTCAAAAAAATTTCTATCAGAGGTCATAGGAAAATGAGATTTGCATATTTAATATTGGCACATAGTAATTATGAGCAGTTATTAAAATTATTAAAATGTTTGGATCACAATGAGAATGAAATATATCTTCATATTGATAAAAAGTGGTTAGGGATTGATTATGATAGAATTTATTGTAGCATAAGGAAGGCTAAGATACATGTATATAGTGTATTTTATGTTTATTGGGGAGATATTAGTCAAACAAGGTGTCAAATGTTTCTTTTGAAAAAGGCTATAGAAGGGCAGCATGATTATTATCACCTTTTATCAGGAAATGATATGCCTATTAAGAGGCATAGAGATATAGTTAGATTTTTTGAGGATAATTATGGGAAAGAGTTTGTTTTTTTTGAAAATATGTATCCAGAGAAAAAAGATAACTGCAGTCTCTATCATATGTTTTATACATATGATAAAAAATATAGTAGCAGAATAATTTGTAGGTTTGTTAAATTCTTTGACGACTTATTATTAGCTATTCAACAGATAATGGGTATAGAGAGAAGATTTTTTGTTGGTGATAATTGGTATAGCATATCAGAGCGATTGGCGAGGGATTTTTTGAGTCATGAAAAAGAGATAATGTCGAAGATAAAATATACAAGAAATTCTGATGAGTTAGTATTGCAAAATTTTTTGGGAAATAAATTAGATGAATATGAATTATATTCGTATGAAACAGAAAATAATGTGACTGCTACTATGAGAGCGATTGATTGGAAACGCGGGCAACCGTATGTTTGGCGCAAGGGAGATTTTTTTGAATTGATGCAATCTAAATGTTTGTATGCAAGGAAATTTGATGAAAGTATTGATGTGGAAATTATAGATCGTATAGTTGAATATGTATTGAAAGAATGATTATGAAAGTGTGCGATGTGGTTGTAAAGCATAAAAAGTGGTTGAGTAGCATGATAGTAATTTTATTAGATAGAAATTATGCTCTTACTGGAAATGAATTGAATCATTACATAATTCATTATGTTTGATGTAGTTGTTTTGTTTAAAAATCTTATAGAGTCATATGTGTTAAATTTTTAAGTGGATTGTTGTAAGGGGATTTCATAATGAATTTGATAAAAGATTTGATTCATATACTTAATACAAGGCAAAAGTTTTATTGTGTGATTTTAGTTCTTTCTATGGTTGTTGGTGGAATATTAGAAGCATTAGGAATTGGTGCCATTATGCCATTTATTTCAATTATAGAACAGGAAGATTTTTTATATAATCATGTTGCTTTATCACATTATTTTAGTTTTATAGGAATTTATGACAATAAATCGTTCATGATAATGAGTGCAGTATTATTAGTAGTTTTGTATTGGTGTAAAAATTTATATATGGTATGGCAAATTAAGTTACAATATGATTTTGCTACCAAAAATCAAATATTATTGGCTAAGGCTATGATGAAGTTGTATTTATTAAAACCGTATATTTACCATAAAAGAAATAATTCTGCATTATTGTTGAGAAACATAAGTCTTGCTGGTGGTACTGTTTTTTCTAGCATGATTATACCACTTTTTTCTATTGTTAGCGAGATTATCACAGCATTGATGATTTGGGTTATGTTATGTGTAGTTGATGTTTTTACTGCCGTTATGGTAGCTTTTTTGTTAGGAGGAATGGTATATTTTATCTTAAAATTTTTTAAAAAGACAATTATCGCTCAAGGAGAAATACAAAGTATCAATAATGTACAATACACAAAGTGGATTAAGCAAAGTTTGGGTGCAATCAAAGAAATCAAGGTGTCCAAGGAAGAGAAGTTTTTTTTAGAAAAATTTTATAACTCCTACAAAGGATTTGGGGAAGCAAGTAAAAAATATATGTTTATAAATCAATTGCCAAGAATGATAATAGAATCCCTAGTAATAACAGCGATTTTTTCTTTAATAATTGTCAGATTAATTATAGGTGGTCAGGTTAATGATATTATTCCATTGCTTGGTTTTATGTCTTTGGCGGCATTTAGGTTAATGCCTAGTGCTAATCGAATAGTTAATTTATATAATACGATTAGATTTCAAGCACCATTTTTTTACGATATTTATGATGAACTGTTAGTAGTAAAAAAAGAACAATGGAATGAGTCGTCTATTAATATAGAAATACCAATAAGGTTTGATAATAAAATCGAAATTGATAATATATGGTTTAAATATCCAGATTCTGAGCAATATATACTAAAAAAAATTAATTTTTGTATCAACAAAGGAAGTTTCGTGGGGATAGTTGGTTCATCTGGATCTGGAAAAACTACCTTTATTGATATTATATTGGGAGTATTGAAACCTTCCAGTGGAATTGTGAAAGTCGATGGAATTAATATATTTGATAAACTTGGAGAATGGCAAAAAATTATAGGTTATGTGCCACAGAATATATATATTCTTGATGCAAGTATTAGAGAAAATATTGCGTTTGGAATTTCTGCTAATTTGATAGATGAAGACAGAGTTAAGAAGTGTTTACAAATGGCAGAGTTATATGATTACGTTAATTCGCTACCGCTTGGTACATATTCTATAGTGGGAGAGCATGGTGCTAGTTTATCGGGAGGGCAAAAACAGAGAATAGGGATTGCCAGGGCATTATACAAAGACCCAAGTATATTAGTTTTGGATGAAGCTACATCTGCTTTAGATGTAGAAACAGAGAGTAGCATATCAAGAACTATACAATCGTTAAAAGGTTCAATTACAATAATTGCGATTGCTCATAGATTATCAACTATTGCAGCTTGTGATTATTTAATGAATTTTGACGAATTAAAATAGTTAATTTAGGTTACTTATTGTTTTTGATTGGTGAATTTCAATTTAATGATTGTTGTTGGAGGTTTTGTATGGATTATAAAAAACAATTGAGCTCTAATGAATGGGGAGCCTTATACAATGTAAATGAAGTTGACACTATAGTAAAAAGGATACAAAAAGGGGATGTACAAATTTGGGCGCGAGAACTGTGTAACATAATTCCAAGTGGCTCTAGTTTTATAGAGGTGGGATGTGGTACAGGAATAAGTTCTTTATATCTGTCAAAAGGCAATCGTAAAGGATATGCAATAGATTATGCAGAGTCAGCAGTACAAATGGTTAAGGCTTGTACGGAAATTTTAGGTGTAGATCTTTCCGTGATGAAATATGATGCGACTAGCAATCTTCCTATTAGTGGTGTGGATTATATTTTTCAGAGTGGTTTGCTTGAGCATTTTACTACAGAAGAACAAGTTGACTTACTAAAGAAATGGAAAAAAAGCGGTAAAATGATGGTATCTATGATACCTAACGCTTCGTCTGTGCCATATAGGGTAGGAAAAGCAATCATGGAGGAAAATGGAACATGGGAATATGGACGCGAAACACCTAAGAGCAGTATGATATCTGAATTCTTAGATGCTGGCATAAAAGTTGTCAATGAATATAGTATTGGTTCACAATGGGCATTGAATTTTTTGCCGGAGAAGCACTATCTTCGCAAAGCATATAATAGGTTGCTTGCAGATGGTTTTAATTTAGATTCGATGATGCAAGGATATATTTTAGTTACTATTGGTGAATGTTATTAGTTAATGAGGGGTAAATATGGGAAATAAAATCAAATATTACAAGGCGGCTTTAGATTGGATAAAGTGTAATACCTTAAATGGAAATGGCATAACGGTAACATCAAAAAACAAAGTAATATATCCTGAAGTTACAGGGTATTATATTCCTACTTTGTTGCAACATGGGGAAAGAAAGCTGGCTATACAATATGCTAGGTATTTATGTTCAATACAGAAAAAGGATGGTTCATGGTCTGATCCTACAGATAGTAATTCCTATGTATTTGATTCTGCACAAATTTTAAAAGGGTTATTGGCAGTAAGAGAGTTTTGTCCAGAAGTTGAATCCAGTATTTTAAAAGGTTGTGAATGGATAGTTTCTAATATTAGAAGTGATGGCAGGTTAGTTACGCCTGATCAAGGTGCATGGGGTGACGATGAAGAATTTTGTTCAGAATTAGTACATATATATTGCTTGTCTCCTCTTAAACATGTTGGTGAATTATTTGGCATACCTACATATGTAGAGGCTGCAAATAAAGTGTTGGAATACTATAAGCGGGAAAAAATGGAGTCAATAATTAATTTCAGCCTATTGTCGCATTTTTATGCGTATATTATGGAGGGATTGTACGATTTAGGTGAAGTGGATTTATGCAGAAAAGCTATGCTGAGATTGGAACAATATAGAAATCATAATGGAGCCATACCTGGCTTGAAAGATGTTCCTTGGGTATGTTCTACAGGACTATTTCAGTTGGCACTTGTATGGTACAAGCTTGGAGAAATGGAAAAAGGTAATTCACTTTTTTATAATGCATTAAATTTGCAGAACAAATCCGGAGGCTGGTACGGAAGTTACAGAGATGGTTCTATATTTTCATTTTTTTATACAGGTCGGAAGAAGCCATTCTATTTTCCAGATGAAGAAATCAGTTGGGCGAATAAGTATTTTTTTGATGCGTTAGCACTTAAAGAGAAGTTGGAATTTGAAAAAGTATCACACATATTTTCTGAGTTAATTGAGGGGGATGATGGAAGACTATGTGTAATTGAAAAAGAAATCGGAAAACAAGAGTCTCTTAGGGGGGGACAATCTCTTTCTATTTGTGATGTTGGTTGTGGCAAAGGAAGATATTTGAAGCATCTTGTAAATAAGTACCCAAAGCATGCTTATTATGCTTCGGATATTTCTTTTGATGTCATGAAAAATATAGATTTTGTAACGGATAAAAAAGTTGGCTTTATTACAAATATCCCATATAAAGATGATATGTTTGATTTAGTCTATACATGTGAAGCATATGAGCACTCATTGAATTTGCATGGAGCTTTCCTTGAATTATATAGAATAGTTAAGCCAGGAGGATGTTTGATTATTATAGATAAGCCGGTAGAAAAATTAGGAAAATTAAAAATATATGAATGGGAACAGTGGATTAGTGATAGTGATATCAAGTCTTTTTCAGATGAATGCGGAGGAGACTTAGATATTATACCTAGTGTTTCTTATGAAGGTAAAGATGATGGTTTGTTTAGGGCATGGGTTGTAAGGAAAAATGAAAAATAAAAAAGTAAGTATTGTATTACCTGTATATAATGGAAGCCGATATTTGAGAGAAGCAATAGAAAGTATATTAGCGCAGACATATAGCAATATTGAATTGATAATTGTTAATGATTGCTCAACTGATAATACAGAAGCTATAGTTAGGGAGTATATGGCAGCAGATAACCGTATTATTTTGATAAACAATGTTGTTAATTTGAAATTGCCTAGATCTTTGAATATAGGTTTTTCATATGCAAAAGGCGAGTACTTTACTTGGACATCAGACGATAACCGTTACCATAATAATGCCATTGAAGTTATGCTAGATTTTTTGGAGAAAAACCATGGTATAGGGATGGTATATGCTGATTATTATTTAATTGATTCACATGGTAATTTTGTTAAGGAAAATACATTGCTTTCTTCACGGAATCTTATATTTTCTAATTGCATAGGAGCATGTTTCATGTATAGAAAATGTGTTGCTGACTATGTTGGTGAATATGATGCAGCTCTATTTTTAGCGGAAGATTATGATTATTGGGTGAGAATAAGCATAAATTTTGAGATATATCATCTAGAGACTTTTTTATATGATTATAGAATACATGATGGAAGTTTGTCACATCAAAAAAGAGATCTCATTCAGGTACAAACATCTAGGGTTCTACTAAAGAATTTTTTTTATCTATATGTTAGATGTGGTGATTTATCAAAGCGTTTCAGATTTTTAGATACTATTGTTGGTTTGCGTATGAATGATAATGAAGTCTTAGCAGAGGTATCAAAAGTAAATTTTGCATATAGTTTCTATCATAAGCTTAAGTATTTTTGGCGTTGGTTAAAAAAGATGCTATAGCTTTGATATTTTCTACTTCATCAGATATTACAGCAATAAGATAATCCAGTAATAGGCTCTATGTGAACTAGCAGAAAGAAGGTAGTGGCATTAATGTGGTTGAGAATATTTTTATTAAAACGTATGCTACTCATGAAAGCAAAAAATTTCTTACGTCACACATTCATGATTCCGCTTTTTAAGATTCTTGCTAGCCATGTAGAAAGACACCAAAATATACATAATATTAATTTTAATATATGTGCTGGTTCATCTGGTAAAGTACTAGTTTCATACATTACCGCTGGCTTACTGAATAAAGATATATCAATGTATCATACCAATATAAAAGAGTCATTAGTAATTATAAAATATTTTATTGACAGAGGATATGTGGTGGATATTTTTGATTGTAATGACCAAGAGCATTTATCTGAAATCGATAGTTATGATATAATTTTTGGCTTTGGAGCAGCGTATAAAAGAGCATGTGAGTTAAATAAAGATGCTAAAAAAATTGCATATCTTACAGAGTGTGCGCCTAATATGTCATATAAAAATGAAGCAGAGCGTATAGAGTATTATTTTAAGCGACATGGAATTAAAGTTGGAATAGAACGTTCGGGTGTATTTTTCAAGAATGATGAAATATGTTTTTCTGATGATGGTCTGTTTATGGGAAATGAATTTACAGCAGTAGGATATAAGGAAGCTTTTCCAAATATGCATATTAGCTTTATAACTCCGTCTGGCATGTATAATGATAAATTTGTATATAAGGACAAACAGTCAAAGGAAGAATGTAATTTTTTATGGTTTGGATCTTCAGGAGCCGTTCACAAAGGTTTAGATATTTTATTAGATGTTTTTCAAAGAAATACAGAGTGTCATTTATATGTATGTGGATTAAACTCAAGCGAAAAATGGTTAATGAGACAGTATCGTAAATGTATGAATATACATGAATGTGGTTTTGTTGATGTTCAATCATCAAAGTATTTAGAGCTATTAGATAAAGTGGCATTTGTTATATTGCCATCTGCGGCTGAGGGAATGGCAACTTCTGTACTTACCTGTATGCGGCATGGTTTGATTCCAATTGTTACTGTTAATACAGGTATCACACTAAAAAATTTTGGTGTATCCTTGGATGATTTTCATATTGAATATGTAATGCAGGTAATTAAATGTGTATCTGAATATAGTATAGAGCGTATTAATGAAGAAAGAAGTAAAGTGTATAAATATGCTAATGAAGAATTTTCTTTAATGGCATACAAATCTAGGCTTTATTCAGTGTTAGATAAAATAATTGATGCGAAGGAATAACAGTATATGAAAGTGTTACATGTATCTACTAGTTTGATGCCCCAAAGTGCAGCATACAGAATCCATAGGGCATTGCTAAAGCAAGGTATAGACTCATTTAATTATGTTTTGGTTAATGGTGCTGATAATGTTAGAGATGAAAGAATTGTGTATTGCAGTAGCAAAGCTAAGAAGACGCTTAACAAGATATGTTCAACTGTAAGCACTAGGGTTGTAAATTTTTTGCGTAATGAGTGCGAAACACCTTTTTCTATAGCCTATACTTCTAGTTTGGATAAAAAACTTATAGATAATATAGCACCAGATATTATTAATCTACACTGGATATGTGGCAATTTTGTTTCAGTTGAGGATATGAAGTTTTTAAGTAAATATAAAATAGTCTGGACATTGCATGATTCCTGGGCATTTACTGGTGGTTGCCATATACCATATCAATGTAATAAGTATATTCATGGTTGTAAGAACTGTGAACAATTTATGCCATGGTATGGGTATGATATTGTGAACAACTTTTTTTGTGCTAAAAAAAAGCTTTATAAAAGTAATATAACCATTGTTACTCCAAGTCAATGGTTATCAAAGTGTGCTTCTCAAAGTGCTATTTTTTCTAATAATACAATTTACAACATACCCAATCCTATATTTACCAAAGAGTATAAACCTATATCTAGGGAAATTTCTAGATATATTCTTGGTTTAGATGCGAATAAAAAATATATTCTGTTTGGAGCTGTTAATTCAACCTCTGATAAAAATAAAGGTTTTGTGTATGTGCAAGAGGCTTTAAAAAAATTATATACTGATAAGTTCCGTATAGATGAAATAGAGTTAGTGGTGTTTGGTGGAAATAGACCAGTTTATAGTGTTGATTTTGGATATAAAGCTACTTATGTGGGGTATATACATGATGATATTACGCTTAATGTTTTGTATTCGGCAGCTGATGTTATGTTAGTTCCATCAAAATCTGAAAATTTTCCTAATACTATTTTAGAAGCGATGGCATCGGGGACACCATGTGTGGCTTTTGAAGTAGGAGGGATACCAGACATTATAGAGCATAAAGATAATGGGTATTTGGCTAAACCATTCGATGTAAATGATTTAGCCGATGGTATCAAATTTGTTTTACAGAGTATATCTTCTGGAAACAATATGTCTGATTCTGCGCGTAGAAAAATAGAAAAGTTTTATTCTGATGAGATAATCGCTAAAAAATATATAAAGTTATATGATTCGTTATAAATATATATAGTAGATGGTTTTATAAGTTGGTGCGAAAGGGTATGTGTTTTGAGTAAGTATTGTGTGAGCATTATAACAGTATCTTATAATTCTGTGGGAACTATTGGAAAAACCATAACAAGTGTATTAAATCAAACTTATGACTGTCTAGAATATATCATAATAGATGGTGGCTCTACAGATGGCACTATAGACATCATAAAAAAATATGAAGATAAAATTTCGTATTGGATCAGTGAGCCAGATGGCGGAATATATGATGCTATGAATAAAGGAATCTCAGTATCAAATGGAGATGTAATAGGGATTATTAATAGTGATGATTGGTATAGTCCTGATACTGTGGAAAAAGCAATGGAAATTTTAAACGAGAGTACATTTGACGGTGTATGTGGCTCGATAAGGTATTTTTCATTATTAGGAGAAAGATTGAATATACCGGATGTGCATTCCAATCCATCTTTAAGTGAAATGTATAGAAGAATGAGCATTGCACATCCTAGTGTGTTTTTGCGAAAATCTGCTTATCAGAAATATGGTGGGTTTAGTTTAGATTATCCTATTGCCGGTGATTATGAATTGCTTTTGCGTATGATAACTTTAGGGGCAAAGATAATATATTCTCCTAATATATATGTTAATTTTAGGCTTGGTGGTGCAAGTGGAAAGCATTCATTACAGTCTGTCAGAGATGTGCGTAAAGCAAGATATATTCATGGTGTTCCATTTAGAGTACGTTTTAAATGTTATATATATGATTTGTTAGTAAATTATTATGAAATTATAAAAAGGATGCTCAAAAGGTGAAGGTTTTATGTATAAGGTTTTGGTTTTATATATTTGTACTGGCAAGTATGACGTTTTTTGGAAAGGCTTTTATGATTCATCAGAAAAGTTTTTTTTGAAGAACTGTCAAAAAGATTATTTTGTATTTACAGATGCAGAACGTATATATAATGAAGCAAGTGACAATGTACATAAGATTTATCAAGATAATCTTGGATGGCCAGGTAATACATTGTTTAGATATAAAATTTTTTTAGCACATAAGGAAAAATTAGTGAAATATGATTATATATTTTTTCTAAATGCTAATATGGAATTTAAAAGTGTTGTAGATGAAAGTATTTTGCCTGCATCCGGATTAATAGTAGTGCAGCATCCAGGATATTACAATGCAGAGCGTTGTAAATTACCATATGACAGAAATCCTCAAAGTATGGCATATATTAGCAAAGATGAAGGAACGGTTTATGTTTGTGGTGGATTTAATGGTGGTACGAGTGAAGCTTTTCTCATGATGACAGAAACTATTAATTCTAATACAGATAAAGATTTTTCGCGAGATATTGTTGCTAAGTGGCATGATGAATCTCATATCAATAAATATATCTTAAATCATCCATATCATCTATTATCACCTTCATATGCGTATCCAGAAGATTCTAAGTTACCTTTCAACTGTATTGTGATGATTAGAGATAAGGAAAAATATGGTGGGCATGCTTTTTTACGAAATGTTAAAGAATCTAAGCTAAACGTCTTTGTAAGAAAGGTAAAGCGATTGTTGCGAACGTTTTTGGGGGGATGGGTTTGATAATAGTTCGTATTATGGCAGGGCTGGGAAATCAGATGTTTCAGTATGCCTTGATAAAAGCCCTGGAAAAAGAGGGGAAAGATGTATATGCTGATACATTTTGGTTTGATAAGTTCTGTGGGCATAATGGATTGGAGATTGAAAAAATTTTTCCAATAACGCTAAGAAAAACAACAAAAAGTGATGCTAATAGATTGGGATATGCTGATTATACTTTTTGGCAGAGGCTGTGCCAAAAATATTTTCCTAAAACTACTTATATAAAGCAAGGAATAGAGGATAGCATAGTTTTTCAGCCGCAAATATTTGATATGGATGATGTTTATTTGTCGGGATATTGGCAGAGTGAAAAGTTTTTTTCAAATGTATCTACTGAGATATGTGATTTGTATGGTTCTTTAAAAAAAAGTCAATGTAGTCAATATGATGAAAAAATTTTGCATGTAGAATCTGTGTCTATTCATATAAGGCGAGGGGATTATGTGAACAATTCTGTCCACGGCAATGTTTGCAGTATGGATTATTACACTAGAGCTGTTGAGTATATGACAGATAAATTGCATCATCCTAAGTTTTTTGTGTTTTCGGATGATATTTCATGGTGCAGGGATAATTTACATTTGATGGATGCAGTATATGTAGATGAAAATCAAGGCAGCAATAGTTATTTAGATATGCGGCTTATGAGCATGTGTAAGCATAACATTATAGCCAATAGCAGCTTTAGCTGGTGGGCTGCGTATTTAAATGATTACAGCTCTAAAATTGTAGTAGCACCAGATAGATGGTTTTCTGCAGGTTGTTGTGACACAGGTGACCTGATACCTGAGAGCTGGGTTAGGTTGCCGGTTGAATGATTATTTTTTGAGAGGTGTTTGCGATGCCTAAAGTATCTATAGGGATGGCATTTTATAAGGATGTAGAGACTATAGGTTTAGCGATTAAGTCTATACTCATGCAAACATACACAGATTGGGAATTGTTACTATTGGATGATGGTGGCTGTGATGGTTCTGTAGAAGTTGTTAGAACGTTTAGGGACAATCGCATAAAATTGCTTTCAGATGGCAAGAATAAGGGATTGGCACCTCGGTTGAATGAACTTATCAATCTGGCAGATGGCGAATATTTTGCAAGGATGGATGCGGACGATATTATGCATCCAGATAGGCTAAAGTATCAAGTTGATTTTTTGGACAACCATACTGATATAGACGTGGTTGGGAGCAGTGCATACAGTATTGACGAGAATAATAATGTTCTTGGAGAACGCATAACGAAAAATATACCTGATGATTATTTTTCAGTATGCAAAGGAAGTATATTTATACATCCCACTGTTATGGGCAGAACTAGATGGTTCAAACGGTATTTTTACAATGATACTAAGCATGCAAATAGAGCGGAGGATTATGATTTATGGTGCAGAAGCTATCCATATAGTAAATTTTGGGTTTTAAATGAATCCTTGCTGTTTTACAGAGAAACTGCTTCAATTTCAAAGAATATTGATAATTATATTAATTCGTATAAGAATATGAGGAAAATAGTCTGTAATAATAAAAAGCGAGGAATAACGTATACCCAATATGTTTATCTTATGTTGATGTTTAGTGCAAAGCAATATATTTATTATTTTGCATGGCTATTAGGGTTGACTGATGTCATATTATGCAGAAGATTTTTGCAGGTAAATGGCGCAAGAAAAAAACAGGCAGAGGATATCTTGCAAAAGATTATGTTGTTTAAGGATACGCAATGAGGATACTTTATGTCATAACACTGCCAGATTTGGGTGGTGCACAAACACATTTATTGGAAATAGCTGCTACTATGAAGTACTATGAGCATGATGTTCGTGTGATAGTAGGAAAATGTGGTTGGCTGACAGAACAATTACATGGTTATGATATTCCAGTTGTTGTAGTGAACGAGCTGGTCAGAGAAATCTCTATAAGACAGGATTATATGGCGATTAGGCACGTACAACGTATAGTCAGGGAATTTAAGCCGGATATAGTGCATTGCCATTCCAGCAAGGCCGGGATAGTGGGGCGGATAGCTGCCTGGCTGGAAGGGGTTCCTAGTGTATTTACTGCTCATGGCTGGGCATTTACGGAAGGTGTGCCATTTTTCAAAAGGATACTTTATGCGTTGATTGAACGTATGATGTTAAAATTTACATTTTATGTTTTATGCGTGTCAGATTATGACAAGACTTTAGCTGAAAAATGGTTTTTAGCTAAATCGCCTAAATTATTGACGGTTCACAATGGGATTGAAGATGTAGGTAAAAATCTCAGGCGTGAATTTGCTTGCATTGAATTTAATGCAAGTGTGAATTTAATAATGGTAGGTCGTTTTGCAGTTCCCAAAGAGCAGTTGCAGTTAATAAAGGCTATTGAACTGGTGAATAAGAAATGGCAAGGTAAAGTACATCTTACCCTTGTTGGGGATGGTGTATTGTTTTCTATCGCGGAGCAATATGTGAGTGAGCATGGCTTGAATAGTGTAATATCTCTGTTGGGAGAGCGTAGAGATATAAATGAATTGCTGGCGCAAAGTGATGTATTTTGCCTGATAAGTAACTATGAGGGGTTGCCCATCAGCATTATTGAGGCCATGCGTGCAGGTTTGCCTGTTATTGCATCTGATGTTGGCGGAAACAATGAATTGGTTCAGGATGGTTTTAATGGCTTTTTGGTAGAACGTGGTAATCTTGAGCAATTGGTGGAAAAGATAGCTTTTTTTGTTGAGCATAGGGATAGTTTAAGAGGTATGGGGCAGAGAAGCCGGGAGATTTATCTGCAAGATTTTTCAGCTGAGCAAATGATGAAAAGGATAAATGCGATTTATTGCAAATGTTAAAAATACATAGATGGGAGTTAAAAAAGCGATTATGGATTGGTCAAAAATTGTAGATTGGCTATTGTCTGGAGCGTTAATAATATGGTTTTTTAAATGGCAAACAAATCAAATCAATATGCGAAAATTGTTTGCAGAAACAGTTTCTAAAAGCCGCATGGAGTGGATAACAAGTTTTAGAGATGAAATAGGAACTATTGTTGCGGCGATAAAGATGCGTAATTATGTACTTGAGGGAAATTGCGTTAATTCAGAGAAAGGTAAGGCAAAATGTTCTGATTGCGAAGAATGCAGGAAGAAGTATTATACAGAGATAGTTCCTAACGCACTCAAGGCAGTTAGTACTCTTCGTACACGTTTGAACATGGATATCACCAAGAAGGGGAATGAATATCATGGCATTTTAGATGATATGTTACGTGGGATTGATTTTTATGAGAAAAAGAAGAATGATGTTTCAGAAGGAGATTTAATCAGTATTACCAGGAAAATTTTGGAACCAGAGTGGGGAAGGGTGAAAGATGAAGCCAGAGGAGTATATAAACACTGACAGTATATGTTTAATATGTGCGTTGGTATTAACATTGGGGATTATGGCATTGTCTATATATTCTTTAAATTGGGTAATCTACTCTTTTTCTAAAATACCTGTTGATTGTATAATTTATGCTATTTATGCACTGGTTGTGGCGGTGTTGTTTGTATTGATTTTGTTTTTTGGACTGGTTTTTACATTTTATAAGGTGAATTGTAAAAAAGCAGAATACGCAATAGAACTAAAAAGGCAGGAAATATTAGAAAAACACTTAGAGGATATGGCAAAAAAATAAAAACAGCCGCAGGATGCGGCTGTTGAAGAAATATGACAGTATTTTATAGATCATGGCTCGGATATGGCGGCCAGCTCCTCTGTAGAGTAAAGACCTGAGGATTTTAATGCCTCCATGGTGATAAGACCGTTGGCAAGCAGATCGCGAAGACTGGCAATTTTCCCAAGCTTTATCCCCTTTTCTTCGCCAGCTTCTAGCAGGGCTTCCCGCTCTTCCTGCTCATTCCATTCAAAACCAAACATATCAATGACCTCACTTTCATTGTGTTCTAGATAGTCTGACATTATGCTGTGCTTGCGGCAGAACTCGATGGCTTTCTGCGTGGATGCAGAGATGCTCAGCTTCTGCCGCCGGTATTTCTTGAACTGGGCGGAGAAGATGCTGTATTCCCGCAGTGGACGGCATTTCCGTTTCAGCTCCCGGCTCATGCCGATGTTGAGGTTGTGGCAGTGGACGACAAGTTCCAGATTATTGGAGGTCTCAGCGAAGGCACTGCTCAGCCGGAGGATTTTATGGTCAAAGTCCCTGCGGCTGCCGTCATAAAATATGTGGAACTCAGGTGCAGGCAGCTTTATGAGGGACTTTCTGTAAATCTTCCTGTAGAAGGAGTTGCTTATTCTCCATTTTATTTCCCTTTCGACTACATTCATTATAACAAAAAATAATAAAAATCGACAGCATTTTGCAAAATATATCTGATGTACATCTGCCTTGATTTTATCATATTTTGTCAGGGATAAATATGGGAACAAAGCTTAGTTTTTTATTTGTTCCCTATATATATTACAAGAAACTTGATTATACCAATAGGATATTCCGGATAGGAAAATTTTACTAGGAGTGAGATGTGATTTGAAAAAAGCATTAATTACCGGCGTGACCGGTCAGGACGGTTCTTTTCTGGCGGAGCTGCTGCTGGAAAAGGGCTATGATGTGCATGGCATAATCCGCCGTTCCTCGGTGGATTACCGCGGTAGAATCGCCCATTTGGAGGGAAATCCTCATTTTCATCTGCATTATGGTGATCTGGGGGATTCCATGAGCCTGATGGCGGTGGTGGGCAGCGTGCGGCCGGATGAGATATACAATCTGGCGGCTCAGAGCCATGTGCAGGTCAGCTTCGATGTGCCGGAGTTCACGGCTGACATTGACGCCACGGGGGTACTGCGTATCCTTGAGGCGGTGCGCCTCTGCGGTCTGAAGGACAGCTGCCGCATTTATCAGGCATCTACTTCGGAGCTTTATGGCAAGGTGGAGGAAGTGCCTCAGAATGAGAATACGCCTTTTCACCCTTATAGCCCTTATGCGGTGGCGAAGCAGTACGGCTTCTGGATTACGAAGGAGTACCGGGAGGCTTATGGCATGTATGCCTGCTCCGGCATCCTGTTCAACCATGAGTCGGAAAGGCGAGGGGAAACCTTTGTTACCCGCAAGATCACCCTGGCAGCTGCCCGCATTGCCCAGGGCAAGCAGGAAAAATTATATCTCGGCAATCTGGACAGCCTGCGGGACTGGGGCTATGCAAAGGACTATGTGGAGTGCATGTGGCTGATTCTCCAGCAGGATGAGCCGGAGGATTTCGTTATTGCCACAGGGGAGCAGCACAGTGTCCGGGAGTTCTGCCAGCTGGCCTTCCGCCATGCGGGCATCGAGCTGGAGTTTACCGGCAGCGGCATGGAGGAGAAGGGCATAGACAAAGCTACAGGCAGGGTGCTGATAGAGGTATCCCCTGATTTTTACCGGCCTACGGATGTGGTCAATCTCTGGGGTGATCCTACCAAGGCAAGGGAAAGGCTGGGGTGGAATCCGCGGAAGACAACTTTTGAGCAGCTGGTTGCCATCATGGTGAAGCATGATATGGAGAAGGTGGCCGTGGAGCGGGCGGAGGAGCATATCCGCACCAATCTGGAGGAATACTTGGAAAAGGGCGTCGTGAAGTAATGCGAGCATGAAATAAATGGAATTATGGAAGTGGAAAATTTGGATAAAATGACAGAAATGGCGAAGGATGCCAAAATTTATGTAGCAGGCCATCGTGGCATGGTGGGCTCGGCCATTGTCCGGGAGCTGGTGCGGCAGGGATATACCAACATCATAACCCGTACCCATCAGGAGCTGGATCTTTGCCGTCAGGAAGCGGTGGAGCGGTTTTTTGCTGCTGAAAGGCCGGAGTATGTTTTTCTGGCGGCGGCAAAGGTAGGCGGTATCGTTGCCAACAGCGAGGCGCTGGCGGATTTTATGTATGACAACATGATGCTGGAGATGAACGTCATCCATGCCGCCTGGCAGAACGGCTGCAAGAAGCTGGAGTTTTTGGGCTCATCCTGCATTTATCCCCGCCTTGCTCCCCAGCCCATGCCGGAGAGCTGCCTTTTGACGGGTGAGCTGGAAAAGACCAATGAGGCATATGCACTGGCGAAGATTTCCGGGCTGAAATACTGTGAGTTCCTGAACCGTCAGTATGGGACGGAATATATCTCTGTGATGCCTACGAACCTCTACGGTCCCAATGATAACTATCATCCTGACCACAGCCATGTGCTGCCTGCGTTTATTCGCCGTTTCCACGAGGCAAAAGAGGCAGGTCTTGACAGTGTGACCTGCTGGGGGGATGGCAGCCCCCTGCGGGAGTTCCTGTATGTGGATGACCTGGCGGAGCTCTGTGTTCTCCTGATGAACACTTATAGCGGCAATGAGACTGTCAATGCCGGTACTGGCAGGGAGATTTCCATCAGGGAGCTGGCAGAGCTGGTAGCTAAGATAGTTGGTTACCAGGGCAGGATACTCTGGGATGGTACGAAGCCCAATGGTACGCCACGGAAGCTTCTGGATGTGTCCAAGGCTTCAAAGCTGGGCTGGACATACAGGACGGAGCTGGCGGATGGCATACGGCTGGCATACGAGGATTTCCTGCACAATCCTATGCGTGCTGAGAGATAAAAGTTGAGCAGCTATTTTTTGAATGATTATGTTGGATAGGGGTTAATGGATTATGAATATAGTATTGCTGTCCGGCGGTTCGGGCAAGAGGCTGTGGCCCCTGTCCAACGACATCCGCTCCAAGCAGTTTATTAAAATATTTAAAGATGAAGGTGGCGGGTATCAGTCCATGGTGCAGCGTGTCTATGGGCAGATCAAGTCTGTCATGCCGGATGCGGCTGTCACTATCGCCACATCAAAATCACAGGTGTCTTCTATCATAAACCAGCTGGGGGAGCAGGCAGGTATCTCCGTGGAGCCATGCAGGCGTGACACTTTTCCTGCCATTGTGCTGGCAGCGGCATATCTTGCCGATGTGCAGAAGGTGGATGTACAGGAGCCGGTAGTGGTGTGCCCTGTGGATCCATATGTTGATGATAACTACTTCTATGCCCTGAAAAGGCTGGGGGAACAGGCGGCAGCAGGAGAGGCAAATCTGGTGCTGATGGGCATAGAGCCTACATATCCTAGTGAGAAGTACGGTTATATTATCCCGGAAAGTACGGACAGTATAAGCCGTGTCCGCACCTTTAAGGAAAAGCCGGATGAGGCAACGGCAAGGGAATATATAAAGCAGGGGGCGCTTTGGAATGGCGGTATCTTTGCCTTCCGTCTGTCCTATCTGTTGGATAAGGCTCATGAGCTGATTGGTTTTTCCGGGTATGATGATCTTTACCGAAAATATGCGGAGCTGGAAAAAATCAGCTTCGATTATGCCGTGGTGGAGCAGGAAGCATCCATACAGGTTATGCGCTTTGGCGGACGGTGGAAGGATCTGGGCACATGGAATACCCTGTCCGAGGCAATGGAGGAGAGCTCTATCGGGGAGGCGGTGCTGGAAGATACCTGTGAGAATGTCCATGTTATCAACGAGCTGGGGATGCCTGTGCTGGCTCTTGGGCTTCATGATGTGGTGATTGCTGCCAGCCCGGAGGGGATACTTGTCTCCGACAAGGAGCGTTCCTCCCATATCAAGCCTTTTGTGGAGGGGATTTCCCGGCATGTGATGTTCGCTGAGAAGTCATGGGGCAGCTACAGGGTGCTGGATGCGGATGGGCACAGCCTGACTATCAGGGTGACACTCAATCCAGGCAAGAGCATGAACTATCATAGTCACAGGCACCGGGATGAGGTATGGGTTGTAACCAGCGGTCACGGCAGGGCATTGATTGATGGCAAGATCAGGAATATCAGGTCAGGAGATGTGTTGTCCATGCCTGTCGGGTGCTGTCATACCGTTTTTGCCGATACGGAGCTGAAGCTGGTGGAGGTGCAGCTGGGGGAGGATATTTCCGTCAGCGACAAGGAAAAGCATCAAATAAAGCCTGACGGCAGATGCTTCGGCGGTGCGGATATCCGGGGTATTTATCCGGTGCAGGTCAATGAGGAGCTGGCATACCGCATCGGCAGATGTTATCCGGAAATCGTCCGGACCGGAGAAAAAGCTATCATGCCAGAAAAAATAGCCGTTGGCTGCGATGTGCGCCTTTCCAGCCCTGCCTTGAAAAAGGCACTGATCCGCGGACTTACGGAGACGGGCTGCGATGTGCTGGATATAGGCAGGTGTGGTACGGAGATGATGTACTTTGCCGTGGCACACCTCGGCTTGGAAGGTGGCATCATGGTGACTGCCAGCCATAACTCCGGGGAGTACAATGGCTTCAAGCTGGTGCGGCAGGGGGCAGTGCCTGTTTCCGATGCTTCCGGCCTGAGGGAGCTGGAGAGGCTATGTGCTGTGGCACCGCCAAAGGAAAATGAAGATAATATAAAACGGCATGGCAGCGTGCAGCCATACGATATTCTGCCTGAGTATGCGGAGCATATTCTTGGCTATGTGGATACGGGCAAGATGCGTCCTATGCGGATTGTGGTACATGCCTTTAATGGCATGGCGGGTGCGGTCATCGATGTGCTGGAAAGACATCTTCCTTTCGAGTTTATCCGGCTGGGCTGTGAGCCTGATGGCAGCTTCCCGTGCGGTGTGCCGAATCCTATGCTCAACGAGAATCGGGAGCTTGTGTCGAGAGCAGTGCGTGAGCACCATGCGGATATGGGCATTGCCTGGGATGGTGACTTTGACCGCTGCTTTATCTTTGATGAGGAAGGTATGATGATTGAGGGATACTACATGGTAGGGCTTCTGGCAGAGGCGTTTCTTATCAGGCACAGGGGGGCGAGGATTATTCATGATGCCCGCGTGTACTGGAATACGCAGGAGGTCTGCAGCCGCAATGGTGGCAAGGCTGTGATGTGCCGGTCTGGTCATTCTTTCATCAAGGAGCGGATGCGTCAGGTAGATGCGGTGTACGGTGGCGAGATGAGCTCCCATCACTATTTCCGGGATTTTGCCTGCTGTGATAGCGGTATGATACCGTGGCTCCTGATTGCCGGGCTTCTGTCAGCGCGAGGGGGGCGCGTCTCCCAGCTGGCGAACGAGGGCATGAGGCGGTACCCGTGCTCCGGGGAGATAAATACCAGGGTTGAGAGCCTGGAGCAGGCGGAGACGATTATCAGCAGGATAGAGGCAGCGTATGGAGCAGGCGGCAGGATTGACAGCACGGATGGGCTTTCCATAGAGTATGATGACTGGCGGTTTAATCTGCGCAGTTCCAATACGGAGCCTGTGCTGAGGCTGAATGTGGAGACACGGGGCGATAGAAGCCTTTTGATGAAAATGACAAATGAATTGCTGACGATGATACGTAGTTAATCTAAGGGACTTTTGGGTGAAGCAGGTGAAATAGCGTGACACAATTTAGGAATTTGCGGCTCCAGAAAGGCTTGAACCAGGAGGAGTTTAGAAAGCTGTACAATGAAAGGTACAACAGGAATTATACCTCGGCAGCTATTTCCATGATTGAGCATGGGAAGCGGATGCCGGAACTGGGGGCGTTGATAGATTTTGCTGATTTTTATGATGTGAGCATTGATTATCTGCTGGGGCGTGAAGGCAATGACGGCGATGATTTGCAGATTTCCAGGCAGCTGAAAGCTATAGTCGGGAAATTGATGGCGTTGAAAAATGAGGCAGGTGGGGATGATGACTCGCCTGAGATACAGGAAAATCTGGAAATGTTGCGCTGCCTCCTGCAGCAGTCTGAAGTGCTGGCAAAGCGTGTGGAGAAGGGCAGGGACAATTCCTGGTACAAGTTTTGAGAATAGGTTTGCTTTGGGAACTGCCGCGGGAGATTTGCGGCAGTTTTTTATTTTGATGTAATGAAGAAAATGTTTTGTGGCACTTTTGGACTAATAGTAGTATAATGTTCGTATGTGATATTTATGATATTATAAACAGAGGGTGTGATATTTGTGATAGATTTGCATGTACATTCCACGGTTTCTGATGGCAGCTACAGCCCTGCCGGGCTGGCACGGCTGGCGAAGGAAACAGGGGTGGAGGCTTTTGCCCTGACGGACCATGACTCCATTGCAGGTGATGGGGAGGCGGCAGCGGAGGCGGAGAGGCTGGGGGTTGGCTTTATCAACGGCATGGAGATGACCATGGCGTACCGCGATCGCAAGATCCATGTGGTGTGCCTGGGCTTCGATCCTGAAAATGATAAATTTCAGAAACTTTACAGCCGCTTGCGCTATATTAAAGAAGACTCCATGGCAGATGTGGTGGAGGTGCTTCGCCACAAGGGTGTTGAGCTGGACATGGAGATGGTAAGGAAGCATTCGGCGGTGCATCTGGACAGGTATGCCATCATGCGTACCATCGTGGACATGAATATTTTTGACGGCATTCAGTATATCTGGGACAACTACCTGAATCCGGCTGTCAAGGAGGTCGGCGTGGCAGGTGATATTCCGGCGGAGGAGGCACTGCCGGTCATCCGTGAGGCTGGAGGCGTGACCTCGCTGGCACATTTCCACAAGCTGATCGGGCTGAAGGGGCAGTCCCGGGCGGAGCAGGAGGATTCCCTCAGGGAGCTGATGAGCTTCGGGCTTACCGGCATGGAGCAGTATTATCCGAATTATACTGATGAGGATAGGGCTTTTGCCAGAGCCATGATTGAGAAATATGACATGCTGCCGACGGGAGGCACGGATTTTCATGGTGCCAACCGTCCTGGTATCCTGCTGGGAACCGGCTACGAAAAAAATATGTCTGTGCCGCTTAAATTTTTAGAGGATATTCGGGAAAGATGTCGAATATAATGATATGTGTGATGTAGGCTGCTCTGCTATGCCGATGTGTTTCGTACCTGTTGAAAGGCAGGGAGGCTGGCAGGGGTGCCGTGTGATATAACTTTAGGAGGTTTGATTAACTATGAAGACTTGGGTTTGTGACGTATGCGGATGGGTTTATGACGAGGCTGCCGGTGATGCTGACAACGGTATCGCTCCAGGCACTGCTTTTGCTGATCTGCCGGAAGATTTTGTCTGCCCGCTGTGCGGCGTAGGCAAGGACCAGTTCTCTGAACAGTGAGGTTGTCAGGGGAAAATATCCTGGCTGTACAACCCCGTAACGTGGTAACTGTGATGCAATAGTTGCAACGGAAAAAGCTATCCTTCCAGAGATGGGATTCTCATGAAAGGATAGCTTTTTTGTGCTTATTTCATGTTGTTTTGATTTTCCTTTTCCTTTTATTTTGCTATCTGCTGATGCCGTATGCCGCTGCGTACATGACAGGCAGTACCAGCAGCGTCAGTATGGTTGCCGCCAAAAGGCCGCTGGCAATGGCTACAGCCATAGGCCCCCAGAAGGTGCTGGCCATCAGGGGCAGCATGCCCAGGATGGCTGCGGCGGCCGTCAGCATGATAGGGCGGAAGCGCAGTACCGCGGAGTCGATAATGGCATCCCGTGGGTTTTCGCCTGAGGCCAGATGTTTTTGAATCTGGTCGATGAGAATGACGGAGTTGCGGATGATCATGCCGCTGAGTGCCAGCACTCCCAGGATGGATACGAAGCCCATGGCCTGGTCAAGGAGCAGCATGCCGAAGGCAACGCCGATAATCCCCAGGGGTGCCGTCAGCAGGGTAAGGAGCATGTCCTTGCCGCTTCGGAGCTGGAACATGAGCAGTGTCATGATGATGAATATCATGGCAGGCAATGGCACCAGCAGGTACTTCATGGAATCGTCGCTGTCAGCCTGGGCGCCCTTCATCTTTATCTGATAGCCGAAGGGCAGGTTTTCCCGGATGTCCTTGACGGATTCAAAGGCCTTGACGGTGGCATCGTTGGCAGTGCCTTCCTTGATATTTGCCTGTACGGTGATGGTAGGCAGCATGTTTTCACGCTTGATGAGCCCGTCCTCGGCGGCGAAGGAGATTTTGGCCAGCTGCTCCAAAGGCACATAGCCACCGGCGGAGTAGATGGGCAGTCCCTTGATTTGGGACAGGTCGCTCCTGTCTGCATCACGGAGCCGCAAATCTACGCTGATGGTTCTGTCACCGGCATAGAACTGGGCGGCAGAGGCACCATTGATTTCCGTGTAGGCGGTCTGTGCCACTATCTGGGGGGAGAGCCCCAGCTGGCGCAGCTTCGCCTGGTCAAAATCCAGGTGCAGTACCTTGGTTTTTTCGTTCCAGTCCATGTTTACGTCGTAGTTGTTGCTGTCCTGAATGAGCCTGTCTGTGACCTGGGTGGCAATCTGCCGGATCTTTTCCTCGTCATAGCCGGAGATGCCCAGCATTACAGGATAGTCTGCCGGAGGCCCGGTCTGCAGCACGGTAACATTTGTGCGTACCTCCGGGAAGGAATCAGCCAGCTGGCTGCGTATTTTCTCCATCAGGGCATCCCGGTTCTTTGGATCCTTTGCCACTACCACAAACTGGGACAGGTTGTCGGCAGGCAGCTCCGGGTCCACGGTCAGCACGAAGCGTGGACAGCCTTCGCCTACATAGTAGGTGTAGTTTTCGATTTCGTCAGCATGCTCCTCCAGAAAACTGGAAAAGCGGCTGGCGGTTTCTGCGGAGGCTTTTTTGGAGGCTCCCTCCGGCAGCTCCAGCTTGATGAGGATTTCCGGCCGCACGGAAGGCGGAAAGAATTCCTCCTTGATGAGCCCCATCATGCCGATGGAGGCAGCAAATATGGCTGCTGTGGAGGAGAGAACAATTTTTTTGTGGTCAAGAAACCAGCAGAGAACCCTGCGGAAGATGACATAAAACCTGCTCTGATACGGGTCATGCTCTCCTGCACCCGGGGCTGGCTTGATGAGATAGAAGCCAAAGAGGGGTGCCACCATGACGGAGACAACCCAGGAAATGACCAGCGCCATGCCGATAACCGGGAACAGGGTGCCGCAGAACTCGGCTGCCATGCCGTCAGAAAAGCTGACAGGGATAAAGCCGGCACAGGTAATCAGGGTACCGGTCAGCATGGGCTTTGCCGTTGCCTTGAAGGCATAGCAGGCGGCTTCAAAGCGGTCATGGCCTTTTTCCAGCTGGACGCTCATCTGCTCAACAGCGATGATAGCATCATCCACCAGAAGCCCCAGTGAAATAATCAGGGCTCCCAGGGAGACCTTGTGCAGGTCGATGCCGAAGATGTACATGCCGCAGAAGACTGCCGCCAGCACCAGCGGAATGCAGCCGGCCACCACCATGCCGGTGCGGATGCCCAGGCTCATGAAGCTGACAGCCAGCACGATGATAACTGCCTCCCGGAGGGTGCTGACAAAATCCTCGATGGACTCGGTTACTACTGCCGGCTGGTCGGAAACCTGATGGATTTCCAGCCCGGCGGTCATTTCTGACTGGATGGCATCCATGTGCTTCTTCAGCTCATCGCCCAGGGTGATGATGTTGCCGCCTGTTTCCATGGATACGGCAATGCCGATGGCAGGCTCGCCGTTGTAGTACATGGCAGTTTCGGCAGGATCGGCGTAGCGGCGTTCCACGGTGGCAATATCCCCCAGGAAGAAGGTCTTGCCGTTGGCACTGACAGGGGTGCGCCTGATGGCGTCTATGTCATCAAAGCAGCCGCTGTAGCGCAGGTATACGTTGTCGCTGCTGGTTTCGATCATGCCGGCAGGTGTCATTTCATTCTGGGTTTTCAGGGCATCTGCCAGTACGGCAGGGCTGATGCCCAGCTCAGCCAGCTTGGCGCTTTCGATTTCCACATAGACCTTTTCGGTCTGGACGCCCAGAAGCTGCACCTTCTGCACCTTGTCGATGGTGGCAAGGCGGCGCCGGATGCGCTCTGCCTGCTGGCGGATTTCTTCCATGGAGTAGCCGTCGCCGGTCAGGGCGTAGATGGAGCCGAATACATCATCGAAGCGGTCGTTGTAGTAGGGACCGTAGACACCGGCAGGCAGCTCACGCTCCAAATCCCTGCCAAAGTTGCGGACATCACGCCAGGTATCACGGATGGTGGAGCGATCCACATCGTCCCGGAGGGTGACATAGACATAGGTAGTGCCAGCCCGGGTAGTGCTGTCCAGCTGCTTGACGCCGGGGATGTCACGGAACTTGGATTCCAGCTTGTCTGTGACCTGTTCCTCCATCTGCTTGGCGGAGGCTCCCGGCCAGGCGGCGGTGACAATCATCTGGTTGATGGTGAAGTTGGGGTCTTCCATGCGCCCCAGCTTGAAGTAGAAGAAAATGCCGCCGATGGCGGTAACAAGGATAAAATACCAGATTAGTGCTTTATTCTTCAGGGAAATTTCCGTTAGGTTTCTCATTTAATGCTTGTCCTCTTTATCGTCATTTGTCAGACGTACTTTGGTGCCCTCGTGGAGCTTGTGCACACCGGCTACTACGACAATGTCACCGTCATTGAGGCCGTGCACCTTCAGCTGGTTTTTTTCAAAGTCCTCCACCTGTACTTCCTTGAGGGAAAGTGTCATGGCATCGGAGTCAACTACCCAGACAGAGGGATTGTCGTCAGTCTGATAGATGGCCGCCATAGGCAGGATGACAAAATCCCCGGCGTTGGATTTGGGCTGGTTTTTTTCAGCGGCATTGCTGCCGGTTATTTTGGCGGAGGCGGTCATGCCCAGCTGCAGTCCCTGGGGCGGATTTGGCAGGGCAATGCGGATTTTGTAGGTCCTTGCCACCGTGTCAGCCATGGGGTAGATTTCCCGGATAATGCCTGTTACCGGCTGGTTGTTGAGGGACCAGAAGGAAACCTCAACGCTCTGCCCCTTGGAAACATCGCCAATCCTGTTTTCCGGCAGATTGATCTCCACCTCCAGCTCCTGGGACTGAACCAGGGTGAGTACCGGCTGCCCGGCACCGACTACCTGCCCGACCTCGGCGGTGACGGAGGAAATGACTCCGTCGGAGGCGGCGATGAGCTTGGAGTAGCCCACAGCATTCTTGCCCTGCTTGGCAATGGCAACTGCCTGATTGTACCCTGCTTCGGCAGCCTCGAAAGAGGTACGGTACTGCTCCAGGGTGCTTTCGGAAACGGCTTCCTGCTCATAGAGGGCAGTGTAGCGGTTCAGGTTGGAACGGGCCAGGTCAAGCTGTGCCTTGGCGGCTGCCACCTGGGCTTCCCCCTGCATGGCCTGCTGCACTACATCCCGGCTGTCGATGGTCATCAGCACGTCACCGGCATGTACGTGGTCACCTGCCTGCACGAAGCGCTGCAAAATCCTGCCGCCCACCTGAAAGGACATGGTGGTTTCGTAGCGCCCCTTGACAGCACCCGGATAGTTTCCTTCGCTGACACCTGCGCTTAGGGAAATCGTCTTTGTCTTTACTAGCGGATTATTTTCCGTGGCAGCCTCCTCGCTGCCACAGCCGGCTAATACTGCTAAAAATAACAGGCAAAGGATGGACGAAATAAATCTTTTCATAAAGCAAGTCTCCTTTGAACCAATTCAATGATATGTTCTTAACTCTAATTTTACCAAATTTGTAAGAATTAAACAACAATAATATATGTATAACAAATTTTGGGAAATTTCGCTATACAAAACGATAATTATTTGTTATAATATCATTAGTTAAAGAGTCGGGCTGTCAGGGGACAGCCTGTCACAATAAAAGGAGGAATTGTTAAATGAAAGTAACAGTTGTAGGCGCAGGTAATGTAGGAGCAACAGCAGCGAACGTGATTGCCAGCGCAGGTTATGCTAGTGAAGTAGTTCTTCTCGACATCAAAGAGGGTGTATCCGAAGGCAAGGCAATGGATATGATGCAGACCTCCCAGATTTTGAACTTTGACACCACCATTACCGGTGTTACCAACGACTATGCAGCTACTGCAGGCTCCAAGGTTGTTGTTATCACCTCCGGTATTCCTCGTAAGCCTGGCATGAGCCGCGAGGATCTTATCGGTGTAAACGCTGGCATCGTAGGCAGCGTTATTGAGCAGGCTGTGAAGTATTCTCCAGATGCTATATTCATCGTAATCTCCAACCCTATGGATGCTATGACCTATCTGGCACTGAAGAATTCCGGCCTGCCAAAGAATCATGTAATCGGCATGGGCGGTATGCTGGATAGCTCCCGTTTCCGTTATTTCCTGTCCCAGGCACTGAAGAAGAAGGGCATTCCTGCTACCCCTACTGACATTGATGGCATGGTAATCGGTGGCCACAGCGACAAGACCATGGTTCCTCTTGGCTCCATTGCAACCTACAAGGGCATTCCTGTATCCCACTTCCTCGATGAGGCAGAGCTGGAAGATGCTATTGCTCAGACCAAGGTTGGCGGTGCAACCTTGACCAAGCTGCTGGGCACTTCCGCTTGGTACGCTCCGGGCGCAGCTGCTGGCGAGCTGGTTAAGTCCATCATCACTGATGGCAAGAAGCTCATCCCTTGCTGCGTATATCTCGAGGGCGAGTATGGTGAGGATGACCTCTGCATCGGCGTTCCTGTAATCCTGGGTGAGAACGGTGTAGAGCAGATTGTTGAGCTGAAGCTTGAGGGCGTTGAGAAGGAGCGTTTCGCAGAGTCCGTAGCTGCTGCTCGCAACACTCAGAACAACCTGGGCGATGCTCTCAAGAAGTAATCGAATACCGGCTTTTGTTTTTGACTAGCATAACCACGAGGGGGCCTGCAGCTTTGCAGGCTCCTTTTGTTTGTGATTTCCTCTTTTGTTTGAGGTTTTAGTTTGCAGGCTGGTGCTGTCAGTCTTTATTTGTTTTTGGCTTTGCAGCAGCCTTTTGCCAGCAATGTAATTTATGATTCCATAAATTATAGGTAAAAAGGCTTAATTTTTATTTAAAGTGTAACGATATATAGGTATAAGCATATAAAGTGCAGAGTTGTTTGAGTGCGCAAAGCTCAAATCTGAAAGGCGGTGGTTATCATGATGAGCAAGGTTTACAAAATTAACAGGGTAAATGGTGTCAATCTGGATGTGAACAGCCCGTGGCTGCAAAGGCGGAATCGTGATGACCAGTCCCAGGGTGAGGGCAGCTTCCGGGAGATGCTGCAAAGCAGCATGGCGCGCCGTGGCCGCAAGGAGGAAGCTCCCCAGGTTTCCGAGGCGGCAGTGTGGGAGGGCAGCAGTGCCACCCAGTCCCTGTTCTATGAAAATGGGGTGGATTTGAGCTTTTTCTACAAGCTGCGTGCCGGTCTGAGCTGATGCAGGGCGCGAAGTGTGCAGCCTGATGCCTTGTGGCTATGATGGGATAGTAAAATGTGTAAGATAATGGTGATGAGATGATACTTGATGATGAGAAATATATGCGGCTCGCCCTGGCGGAGGCTGAAAAGGCTTATGCCAAGGGCGAGATTCCTATAGGTGCCGTCCTTGTGAGCAATGAGGACGGCACTATTGTGTCGCGGGGGCACAACCTGCGTGAGAGCAAAAATGATGCGACTGCTCATGCGGAGATGGAGGCAATCCGGGAGGCATGCGCCAGGCTGAACCGCTGGCGGCTCAGCGGACTTACCCTGTATGTGACCATCGAGCCCTGCGCTATGTGTGCAGGAGCCCTGGTGAACAGCCGCATTGACAGGCTGGTATACGGCAGTACGGAGTCAAAGTTCGGGGCAGTGGAGTCCATCTTCAACGTGGTCAATCACAGGCTGCTGAATCACAGGCTGTCTGTCACTGCCGGTGTGCTGGAGGATGAGTGCAGGCAGCTGATGAAGGATTTTTTCAGGATGCGCAGGGAACAGAACAAACAGAAGAAGCAGAATGAGATGAATGATAAGAATTGAGAAGAATTAAGAGTAATTGAATTGAGAAGAATGAGATGAATTGTGCAGATTGATAATTGGCAAAACTAAAGGGAGTACCGCTTGGAAATGGGGTACTCCCTTTAGTTTGCAAGTTTTTAGATGTGCTCAGATATCCCAGTGGAGATTGTCAGGATTTGGCGTAGCCTTGTCGATTTCAGCCAGTATCCAGGACACATTCTCATGCTGTGCCTCAAAGGCATGCTTCAGCTTTTCCTGATTGATGGGCGGCAGCTCCATGGCGTGGAGGGCCATGTGCATGTAGTCCTTGGCGATAAGGGCAGTGCCCCGCTGGGCAGCCAGCTGTGCCTTGAAGCGGTAGCCGTAGTAGAGGTAGCTGTTGTGGGCTGCCGGAATGTCCTTGAAGCACTCAATGCGCTCGTCCGCCTCCGCCTCTGCTTCCTCAGTGCGCTTCATCAGGTGCAGCAGGTTCCAGCGGTCAGCCCACAGCTCCCCCCGCAGGATGTAGCGGTAGAGAAAATCCGAGTTCTCGGCAGTTTCCAGTGCCAGGTTGATGTATTCCAGTGCCGCCTCGTAGTTCTCAGCATCCCGTTCCATCTGGCTGAGATGCTGCATGGCGTAGGTTTTTTCCTCAATATCCTCGGCATTTTCCTCGTCCGGCTCCACCTCCAGCACGGAGAGGAACAGCTCCTTGGCTGCCTCCGGGCGGTTCAGCTCCGGCATGGCGAGAAAATGTGCCAGCCGTGCCCGGCAGTGCCAGTCATCATAGCCCCCTGCAAACAGGTTGCGGGGAGGCCTGGCGCTTGTTTCCAAAACTGTGTCCACCAAAATATCAAATTGCTCTTTATCCATGCATGTGACATCCTTTCATGCAGCTGATTAACTATCAGCTAATTGATTATTATTTTATTATTATTGTGCACAACTTTGTAGAAATATTGTGCATAGTACGGTTTCCGTATGCGGTTTTATTGCTAGTATTGCAGCGGTATCTGGTTGAGCAGCAGGATCGCCGCTGCGAAAATGCCGATGATTATGGGCAGCAGGGAGCCATAGGCCGGCAGGCTGGCCAGGTTGAGCAGGAATACTACGGACAGCACCAGCAGCAGGTTGCAGGCTATGGCGATGAGCCGCCCGGTTTTTTTCTTGCCTATGACTACCCGGCAGATGCCTTTGGCGGTGGCGATAGTGCTCAGGCTGTTGGTGTGTATCAGCACATCCGCCATGCTCTTGACGGATTCCTCTGCGTACTCCAGGGCAAAGCTCAGCTGGGAGCTTCTGATAGGCCCCTCGAACTTCATGGTCCTGCCTGCAGCGCCGATGACGCGGCCGCTGGTCTGCATCAAAAGCAGCTCTTTTGCCTTGCCCATGGCATCAAGCTCGCTGCGTATCTGGTCGATGGTAGATGGCTTGATGTAGCTTTTGGCTGTGGAGCGGTTGGCACCGGTCAGGACGGTGGTGGTGATGCCCATTTCCCGCAGGAAGCTGATATCCCCCGGCACGCTCCTTTTCATTTTGTCGTGCAGGGTGATAAAGCCACGGCAGAATTTGCCGATGGCCACGAAGACAATAATCTGTCCCTTGTACGCCAGCTGGTCCGCCTTGGTAAAGAGCTCGGCAGGTATGTCGATGTTCTGTTCCTGCAAGAATTTGGCAGAGCCCAGGCTAAGTGTCTGCCTGTTCATGAGGGCTTCCACGCCCTTGCCGGGAATTGCGCTGGCTGCGGAAATCTCAGGCAGTGCCAATCCCCTGACACCGGCCTCGTCCACGATGGCTTCGGCTATGGGGTGGTCAATCCCCTTTTCGATGGCAGCCGCCAGTGCCAGCAGCCTGCCGGAGGAAATGCCGTTGGGAAAAATATCCGTCACTGCCGGTGCACCGTAGCTGATGGTGCCTGAGAGATTTACTACCAGCTCCTTCAGCTGCGCCAGCAGGGGCAGCTTGCCGGTGTTCTTGATACCGATTTTCCATTTTTTCAGCAGCCTCTTTGCCTGCCATGGCAGCAGGAGCCTGTCCAGGAAAGCCCAGAGGCAGTTGAAAAGCAAAATAACGACAGCCGTGACCAGGTAAAGCCTGACGGGATTGTCTTCTATTGATATGCATGCCAGGATATAATCCACATAATCACCCTCCAGCAAAAAACTTCATCTAAAATATTATCCTTTTCTTGTGAAGAAAAGTCAATAATCTTTTAATAACACTTGAAGAAAACCTGAAAAATTGATAAAATTTATGAGTGATATGCAAATTTGGACTGTAGGATGTGTTGCTGTCTTGATAACACTAAATGCAAATGCAAAAATCAATCTGACGCTGGATATTCTGGGACTGCGTGAGGATGGCTACCACGAGGTTGCCATGGTCATGCAGGAGGTGAGCCTGCACGATACCCTGTCCATGGAGAAATCCGGGGCAGGCATTCAGCTTTCCATCACCATAGAGGGACAGGATGGAGTGCTGCCGGCAGATGAGAGCAATCTCTGCTGGAAGGCTGCTGCCCTGGTGCAGCAGGAGTACGGGCTGACGGAAGGCGTGAGCATGGAGCTGATAAAGCGTATCCCTATGGCTGCCGGTCTTGCCGGTGGCTCGGCGGATGCCGCTGCCGTGCTGAAGGGCATGAATCAGCTTTATGGCCTGGGCATGACGGAGGAACGGCTCTGTGAGCTGGGGGCACGGCTGGGCTCGGATATTCCTTTCTGCTTGATGGGGGGCACCATGCTTGCTACAGGCAGGGGCGAGGTGCTGACCAGGCTGCCGTCTTTCCCGGAGACCTATGTGGTGCTGGCCAAGCCGGAGGCAGGGGTTTCTACTGCCTGGGCGTACAAGACATACGATGCAGGCTATGATGGGCCCCATCCTGATAATGAAGCCATGCTGAAGGCTATTGGGGAAGGTGACCGCCGGAAGGCGGCAGGGCTTTTGTGCAATGTGCTGGAGGGCATAACCATCAAGGAGCATGCTGTGATAGAGTCCTACAGGAAGATGATGCTGAAGCAGGGGGCCATGGCCAGCATGATGTCAGGCAGCGGCCCTACTGTATTCGGTCTGGCAGAGGACGAAGCATCTGCCGGAAGGATTGCGGCTGCGGTCAGGGCTTTGGATGGCAAGGCTGCGGTCTATGTGGCGAAAACTGTGGCATGACGTTATGAGGCTGTGAAAACGTCATGCTGTTGGGGATGAAGTTTTCCAATTTGGTAGTGGCTGGCAGGCAGTGTGGCACCTTGACAGGGGTGCCGGTTCAGATTGCTGTGGCAGCCTGGTAGGGAATAGAAGGATTTTGATTTAGATGGAAAAAAAGCTGACACCGATTAAACTGGATAGTTATCAGCCTCTCAGGGAGGTTGTGTGTGAAACCCTGCGTGATGCCATCCGCAAGGGTGTGCTGGCACCAGGGGAAAGACTGATGGAAATTCAGCTTGCGGAGGAGCTGGGGGTGAGCCGTACCCCTGTCCGTGAGGCTATACGCAAGCTGGAGCTGGAGGGCTATGTGATTATGATGCCCCGGCGTGGCACCTATGTGGCGAATCTGTCCATCCGTGATGTGAATGAGGTTTTTGAAATCCGCACGTCGCTGGATTCACTGGCCAGCGGGCTGGCGGCAGAGCGCATTACGGATGAGGAGCTGGAGCATCTGCAGCGGCTCCTGGTATCTATTGGCGAGTACATTGAGGAAGGGGATATGGACAAAATCGTGGAGACGGATATGGAGTTCCATGATTTGCTGTATCAGGCCAGCCGCAATTCCCGGCTGGTGGGGATTATCTTCAACCTCAGGGAGCAGCTTACCCGCTTCCGCTCCACCTCCATGTCCTATCCTGGGCGCCTGAAGGCAACCCATGAGGAGCATTGCCGTATTGTGGAGGCAATAGCCAAGGGGGATGTGAAGGAGGCGCAGGCAGCTTCTGAGTACCATATGGAGCAGGCGGAGCATACCCTGCTTGCCAGCATGGAGGAGCTGAAGAAGAAGGCTGCTGCCAAGTCCGGGAAGCAGCAATGATGTAATGATGTAATGATACAATGATGTAATTACATTATGGGTAATTGATAAAAAATATTATGTGTGTTTTGGAGGCAATATAATGCTGGATTTAGTTACCGTAATTTTGGCGGCAGGCAAGGGAACCCGTATGAAGTCAAAGCTGCCGAAGGTTCTGCACAAGGCGGCTGGCAAGCCGATGCTGCAGCATGTGCTGGATGCTGCCAAGGGGGCAGGTGCCAAGCGCAATATTGTGGTTGTGGGCTTTGGCGGTGAGCAGGTAAAGGAAGCTATGGGGGACCAGGCTGAGTTCGTGGTGCAGGCAGAGCAGCTGGGTACTGGCCATGCTGTTCGCCAGGCGGAGCCTCTCCTGAAGGATGAGCAGGGGACTGTGGTGGTTCTCTGCGGCGATACGCCTCTTGTTACTTCTGATCTGATTGCCAAGCTCTACGAGGGGCACAAGGCAGCCGGTGCCAAGGCTACTGTGCTGACTGCCATCATGCCTGATGCTACCGGCTACGGGCGCATTATCCGCACTGCGGAGGGGGATGTGGCCCGCATCGTGGAGCAGAAGGATGCTACCGAGGCGGAGCGCCAGGTGAAGGAGGTCAACTCCGGCATTTATTGCTTTGAGTGCCGGGATTTGTTTGCGGCTCTGGAAAAGGTTGGCTGCGACAATGCCCAGGGCGAGTATTATCTGCCGGATGTGCTGGGGATTCTCCGGGAGCAGGGGGAGAAAATCTGGGCGGTGGCCGCAGATGATTATGAGTCCACCCTGGGCATCAATTCCCGGGTGCAGCTGGCCGGGGCGGAGAAAATCCTGCGCCGCCGCAAGAATATTGAGCTGATGGACAAGGGCGTTACCCTTATGGATCCTGACAGCACCTTTGTGGATGCTGATGTGGAGGTTGGTGCAGATACGGTTATTTATCCGTTCACCTGGCTGGAGGGCAAAACAGTTGTGGGGGAGGGCTGCGAGATTGGCCCTAACAGCCGCTTTACCAATGCGCAGATTGGTGATAATGTGGCTGCCCAGTTTACCTATGGCCATGACTGCGTGATCGACAGCGGCGTTACCATGGGGCCGTATGTGCATATCCGCCCGAATTCCCATATCTTCAACGATGTGAAGATTGGCAATTTTGTGGAGGTCAAGAACTCCAATGTAGGTGTTGGCACCAAGCTGCCGCATTTGCAGTACATTGGTGACTCCGATGTGGGCTCCAACGTAAACCTGGGTTGCGGCACTGTTACTGTCAACTATGATGGCAAGCTGAAGCACCGCACGGTTATTGGCGATAATGCCTTTGTGGGCTGCAATACCAGCCTGGTGGCTCCTGTCAGCGTAGGTGAGGGAGCATATATCGGTGCAGGTTCCGTGATTACCAAGGATGTTCCTGCCGGGGAGCTGGCTATCGGCCGTGCAAGGCAGAAGGTTATTACCGGCTGGGCGGATAAGCGCAAGTAATTAAGCGCAAGCAATTAAGCGCAGTATTGGTATATTCAGCGCAAGCTGTTTATATATAAGAGGATAAGGAAAAAAGGAAATATTGGAGGCATTCAAAACAATGAACGAAGCTGCAAACAATTTACGACTTCTGGCCGGCAACGCAAATCCTGAGCTGGCAAAGGAAATTTCTGAACATCTCGGAATTCCGCTGGTTGACGCTCAGGTGGGCCATTTTAACAATGGTGAGATTCAGGTCATGATTAGTGAAAGTGTTCGTGGAAAAGACATCTTTATTATTCAGCCAACCTGTCAGCCTGTTAATGAGAACCTGATGGAGCTGCTGATTATGACAGATGCCTGCAAGCGCGCATCTGCCAAGAGCGTGACTGCAGTTGTGCCTTATTATGCATACGCTCGTCAGGACCGCAAGACCCGCGGCCGTGAGCCTATCTCTGCCAAGCTGGTGGCAAACCTCATGTCTGCTGCAGGCTTGAACCGCGTGGTGACCGTTGACCTGCATGCAGGCCAGATTCAGGGCTTCTTTGATATCCCTGTGGATCATCTGGCTGCTGCTCCGGCCCTGGCTGAGTATTTCAAGAGCCTGAACCTGGAGAATGTGGTTGTGGTATCCCCTGACCTGGGCGGTGTTACCCGTGCCCGCAACATGGCTGACCTTCTGGGCACCAGCATTGCGATTGTTGAGAAGCGTCGTCCGCGCCCTGGCTGTGCCGAGGTTATGAACCTGATTGGCGATGTGAAGGGCAAGACCTGCATCATGATTGATGATATGGTTGATACTGCCGGTTCTCTCTGCGAGGGTGCCAAGGCTCTGATGAAGCTGGGTGCCAAGGATGTATATGCTTGCTGTTCCCATGGTATCCTGACGGATCCTGCAACCCAGAGGATTCAGGATTCCTGCATCAAGCAGCTCGTTATTACCAATACTATTCCGGTTGATCCTAAGAAGAAGTGCGATAAGATTATCAGCATTTCCCTGGCTCCGATGCTGGCTGATTTCATTAAGTGCATTTATGAGAACCAGCCTGTAAGCAATCTGTTCAACAAGAAGTGGGGCAAATAAGCAACTGAGCAGGTAAGTAATGAAGCAGGTAAGTAATGAAGCAGGTAAGCAGATAAGCAGATAAATATGGCGGCAGGGCAGTGCCATTGCAGGCACGCTCTCGCTAGGCAATGAACCTAGCGGTACTAAGCTCTCACTGCGCCTTTGGCTTGTGAGTCGCTAAGTACCGAGGTTCATCAATCTGCCTGCAATGGCACATGCCCTGCCTCTTGTTCGTTGCCAGCCCGGTTACTTTACCGCATAAGTTTGGAGTTTCTCCTGGCAGGTGTATAGTAGAAGCTCCCATATGTTGTATATGTGTTGTATTATTAATATGAATTGTTGTGGGGCGAAATAAATCGTCCCTTTTCTGTTTGCAGGAAGGTGAGTCTATGGAATTTGCAAAGAGAATGGAGCAGTTCGGGGAAGGAGTTTTTTCCCGGCTGGCTGAAATGCGTAGAAGCCGTGTGGCAGAGGGAAAAGAGGTCTTTGACTTGAGCATTGGTGCTCCCAATATTCCCCCTGCCACACGGATTATGGAGGTCATGGCGAAGGCAGTCATGGAGCCGAAAAACTACGTCTATGCAATCAATGATACCCAGGAGATGCTGCAGGCTGTGGCAAAATGGTATCAGAGGCGTTACGGTGTAACACTGGATGCAGATACGGAAATCTGCTCCCTGCTTGGCTCCCAGGACGGGCTTTCCCATATTGCTTTATCCATATTGGATGCCGGTGATGTGATGCTGGTGCCGGACCCTTGCTATCCGATTTTTGCCGATGGGCCGCGGCTGGCCGGGGCGGAGCTGTATTACATGCCTCAGAAAAAGGAAAATGATTATGTCATTCAGCTGCAGGATATCCCGGAGGAAGTGGCGAAAAAAGCCAAGTTCATGCTGGTTTCCTACCCGAACAACCCTACTGCTGCCATGGCGCCGGAGTCCTTTTATCATGAGCTGGTGGCATTTGCCAAGAAATATGATATCATCGTGCTCCATGACAATGCCTACAGCGAGCTGGTATTTGATGGCAGAAGCTGGGGCAGCTTCCTGAGCATTCCGGGAGCAAAGGATGTAGGAGTGGAGTTCAATTCCCTGTCCAAGACCTACGGGCTTGCCGGAGCGAGAATTGGCTATTGCCTGGGCAACAGCAGGGTGGTCAGCATGCTGAAGACCTTGAAATCCAATATGGACTACGGCATGTTCCTGCCGATTCAGGCGGCAGCGGTGGAGGCTATTACCGGTGACCAGTCTGTGGTGGCAGAAACCAGGGCAGCCTATGAGCGGCGCCGGGATGTGCTGTGCGACGGGCTTATTGCCGCAGGCTGGCAGATGGACAAGCCACCGGGAACCATGTTCGTGTGGGCGCCGGTGCCGGAGCAGTATGCTGACTCTGAAAGCTTTGTCAGGGATTTGCTGGACAAGACCGGCGTGCTGGTGACACCGGGCAGTGCCTTTGGCCCTTCCGGCGAGGGATATGTGCGCATGGCGCTGGTACAGTCCGAGGAAGATATGCAGCGGATTGTAGAGGCTGTGAAGCAGAGCGGGATTTTCCAATAAAATAAATTTCTAATAAAATAAAAAATCTGTTTACGACTATTGCAAACAGATTTTTTATTTGGTATAATTTATTGGGTGCTACCAATACGGTAGGCGGTTAGCCCTCTACGGAGGGACTGTTACCCTCCGTTAACATAGAAACCTTGCAAAAGGAATCTTGCTATGGAGGGAAGTGATAGACATGTCAGTTGAAATCCTCGGCGTGCTCATCGGATCTTTGTGTCTGGTGATAGCCGCCATCCAGTTAGGATACACAATCGGCAAGGATATTCATAAACAAAAATAGCCGCCTCAGGCTTCAATTGAGCGGCTATTTTTGACCATCAAATGAGGCTAACCGTCTATCGGTAGCACCTTTTTCAATCTCATTATACAACAAATGTAGTTATTTTTCAATATCTGTCGAATTGCATTTGTACTTTTTATGACAATACATCATGATTCATTTTGCATTGATGTAGTCCATCATTTCACTGACAGTATCGAAGGGTCCGTACATATCCACATCATTTTCAGAATCAATAATAGTTTGATAAGTTAATTCATTAGGCTCAAACTCTGTACAAGCACATGTCAACGTTTTCATTTAAACTATCCTCCATGAGCAAGAAAAAACTTACTATCATTGCAATTAGGATATACAATCGGCAAGGATATTCATAAACAAAAATAGCCGCCTCAGGTCCTAATTGAGCGGCTATCTTTGCCAACCAACACGGGCTAACCGTCTATCGGTAGCACCCTTTTCAATCCCATTATACAACAAATGTAGTCACTTTTCAATATCTGCCGGATTTTCTTTGGGATTGGGGTAGGTATTATTTTTTTTGCAGTGCTGACGGTAGGCAGTGGGGGAAAGAAGCAGATTTTTTTGGAAGGACTTGCTGAAAGTGTTGTTGCTGGCATAACCGCATTGCAGGGCAATGGACTCAATAGATAGCTGCGTGGTTTCAAGCAGGCGGCAGGCCTTGTTGAGGCGGTGCTGGATAATGTATTCCTGGGGAGATAGCTGCAGGTTGTGCTTAAACAGCTGAGTCATATAAGTACGGCTGAGTCCCATGTAATCTGCCAAATCCTGCACACTGAAAGGCTCAGATAGATGTGTGTTTATGTATTCTATGCATTGCGTCATGTAGCTGCTGTTTTTTTCTGTAATAATGGGAGCCTGTATGCTTTCAGCCAGTACGGAAAAAAAGCCATAAAGGCATTCCAGCTGGCGGAAGCTGCTGGCAATGCTGCTATCCTTGTGCTGCAGCATGATGTTCATGTAATCAATCAGTTTTGCCCCCTGGGGTTCGGAGCAGGAAAATATAGGGGAATCCTGGTTGATGCCCAGCTGGCTGATTATGCCGAGAGCATCTTCACCGCTAAAGCCAATCCAGATATATGACCATGGATCATCCTGGCTGCTTTCGTATCTGTTGACATAGGATGGCTCGATTAAAAAGCCCTGCCCTGCGTGCAGTTCATATTTTTGGCTGTGATTGCTGTAGCTATGAAATATTCCACTGCCGGATGTGATGTAATGAATCAGGTAATAAGAGCGTATATCCGGGCCCCAGAAATGTCCCGGGGCAGTGCAGGATTTGCCGAAGGTTGTAATATAGAGTCCGCCATTGCAGCTGGTAGCTACGAAGGTGTCAGCGTTTTCCATGGAAATCAGCTCCTTCATGTTTTCCTGTATACATTATAGCAATAATGCAGAAAAATGTATAATATTGCAATATGTTTGGTAATAAAATGACAGCGGCAGTGTGTGACTGCCGCTGTCAACATTTGGAAGGTTGTAGCCTATTGTGAAATCTTGTTTTGCTATTCTTTCAGCAGGTACAGTGTCTACATTTCCTGTGCCTGTGTAGAATATCCCTTTTATCAGAAGCAGAACATCAAATTGGAGAAGAATGCAGTATGGTCTGCATCAAGGTTCATGCCGTAGTCATCAATGGCCTTGCCAAAGAAGAAGTCGTTGGTGAGAACAATGCTAGGGGAGAAACGATACCAGAGGCCTGCCTCAACGCCCTTGCTGCCTGCTTTTTCGGAGCCATGTACAAGGCTGGAAAGAATAACAGCATCAGAACCCAGGTAACGATACCCTGCATAGGCACCCCACTGCTTGCCGCCCCAAGGGGAACCGTTGTAGGTCAGCTTGAGGTCAGCTGCTTTGTTCTGATAGCCCTGGTCACCATGGGAATAGAAACCAGTTACATCCCACTTGTCATTAATCTTGTAGCTGGCATCTACAGCTACAATGCCCAGATTGTCACCGAGGTAGGCAGGGGAGTCATACTTGTAGTAACCTGCACCAGCTGCAAACTTATCATTAAATTTGTGCTCTACAGAGAAGCCGTAGGACTTAATTTCACGGTCATTTTCAGCTTTTTGAGCATCATCAGGTTTGTTATAACGGTCAAAGGCTTTGCCGCCATTCCTCATGAAGCCGGACTGGAAACTGCCCCAACCGCCGCCGGAGGAAAGGTCATCATTCTTTTCATAGACATGGCCGGTATACCCCTTGACGGTCGTCTTGCCGATATTGTAATCTACCTCAACACCCTTGATGCGGGAATTTGCTATATAGCCACTCTGGAGGCTAGGGGCAAACAGACCAAAGGTAGTATTGAGATCTTTTCCGATAGGGCCGGATGCATTCAGCTGATAAATCATGGCGTTCACATCACGGTCATCATTGCCATAGCTGTCTGCGAAGGACTGCTCACCATTCCATCCCTTGCTGCCGGTACCCCATTTCCAATCCAGGCCTGCATGAGCCTTCCAGCCGTTAGTCATCTGGCCGTCAACATTGAGGAACAATTCCTTTTCCCACCAGGTGTTGCCGCCGTTGATGCCTTTCATAGCTTTCTGGGCAAAGCAACCGCTAACCTTTACGTTATCAGACTTTTCTTCCAGCCTGGTTACGCGGATGCCGATGGAGTCCAAATCCTCGGAGAACTCGGCAGTCAGCTTGTCAATCATGGCCTTCTGCTCGTTGTTGGCCATCTTCTCATGGGAGCGGGCGCTGGCGATGAGTTGTGCCATCTCGTAACGGGTAACAGCACGGTCACCGCGGAAAGTGCCGTCGCCAAAGCCGGTAACAATGCCTTCCTTGTTCAGCTCGGTGATAGCCTGTACAGCCCAATGGTCAGCCGGTACATCAGAGTAGAGCACCTCGGCGGACTGGGCGGCGTATGCGGAAGTGGTAGCACCTACCATCAGCGCGGATAAAACACCCAGCATAAGTTTCTTGTTAGTTTTCATTTTAATAACCCCTTTTCTCAATAATGCCATGACGTATAAAATAAAAGTCATATCATTTTTATCGACAGCTATAATATAGCATATGATTTAATACATTGTCAATAAAAAGCAATGAGAAATTTTATAAAAAGAATTTTATATCGTGTTAAAGGTAGAAATATTTACAAATAAAAGATATAGCTTTTATTGACATAACAAATAAAGAAATAGTATAATGAATGCGAAAAGAGGGGGAATAAGAAGAAATTCTTATCCATTATGAAAATAAAAGGGGAGAAACATCTAATGAGAAAAAATTGGCTGAAAAAAATTATTCCTTTGACGCTGTCTGCCGGAATTTTGGCAGGGGTGCCTGCTTTTACGCAGGGAGTGCTGCCTATAGAGATGGCCAGCATGGCAGAGGCTGCTGCTGCACCGGTGCAGTGGAATGCAGGCAAAGATTTGGCTGGCTGGAAATTTGGCGGTGTGTGGGCTTATAGCGGTGAGCCGGAGGTTGCAGCGGACAGTGCTTTTGGCGGTTCTATCCGCGTAGGGGCGGATTTTACCAAGAATGTAAATGATGGGTGGAGTGAAATAAAGCTGGAAAATGCCGGGGCAGCTGCCCAGCAGCTTGATTTGACAGGCTACAATGCATTTTCCTTCAATCTGTACTATAAGCCTGAGAGTATGACTCAGGGCAGCTTCAAGCTGAAGCTGTATGTGAAGTCTGTGGATGACCAGGAGGTTATCAACCTGTGTCCTGATATTGACTTGAGCAAAGGCAAGGATGCAGGCAATGGCATGAAGTGCGTGCCGGTGCAGGTGAATTTTAAGCCTGTTGAGGCAAAGACGGCTTATTTCTGCCTGAGCCTGGTGGGATGTAATACTGATTATAAGGGCGATTTGTATGTAGGGCAGCTGAAGCTGTCTGCTGAAAAGCTGCCTGATGGCTATGTGGATATAAAGAGAAGTGCCAAGAAGCAGGACAAGGTACAGCTGGGGCAGCTGGCAGTGCCGGCTGAGGCTGCCCTGACGGATGCCAATGCCACCCCGGAGACGGCAAAGCTGTTTGCCTACCTCAAGGGAATCGCCCAGAGCGACAAGGTGCTCTACGGCCATCAGAATGAGCTGCACAAGAAGGTAGGCAAGTCCCTGCCGGGCGCCTCCGATACGGAGGATATGACAGGAGACCATGCAGCAGTGATGGGCATGGACTCCCTGGCCCTGACCGGCAATGAGCTGGCTCTGACTGACGATGAGAAGGCAAGAGGGGTGACTCTTTCTGAGAAGCTGGCAGGGATTTATATTCCGGCAGCCAAGAAAGGGGCAATTCTCACCATGTCCTGCCACATGCCGAATTTTGCCGAGGTGGCAAAGCGGCCAAAGATAAATGGCAAGTATGATTTTGATGGCTATTCCCCGAATAATCTGGAAGGGAATGTGATGCAGCGGATTTTGCCGGGGGGTGACCTGAACGATGTGTACAGGGCATATCTGGATATGGTGGCAGATTTTGACAGCAGGCTGCAGGCTGCTGATGTGCCGCTGATTTTCCGTCCGTTCCATGAGAATAACGGCTCCTGGTTCTGGTGGGGGGCATCCAGCTGCACACCGAGCGAGTACAAGAACGTGTTCCGCTATACGGTGGAGTATCTCAGGGATGTGAAGGGGCTTCACAACATGCTCTATGCTTATTCCCCTGGTGGCCCTCTGGTGGATGAGGCTGACTACCTGTCACGGTATCCGGGTGATGCATTTATTGATGTGTCAGGTTTTGATATGTATCATAGGGACCCTGCGGCAGAGGATGCCTGGATGGATGGCTTTGCCCAGACTATGCAGGTGGTGGCTGATTTTGCCGAAAAGCATCATAAGGTTCCTGCGGTTACCGAGGTGGGAATGCTTTACGGCAATAGTGCCCTGGTGGTAAAGGGAAATACCCGTCTTGACTGGTGGAATGAGGCCTTGAAGCAGGTTTCTCCGCAGGATATGGCGTATTTTATGACCTGGTCCAACTTTGATGAGACGAATTTTGACCAGCCGTATATGGTGTCGAAGAAACGGGGGCATGAGCTGGCCAATGGCTTTATTGACTTCTATAACAAGCCTGAGTCCGTGTTCATGAAGGATTCAGCTGACTTTACCAAGGCCAGTGTAACGGCTGCGGCTGCCAAGGAAGGCTATGGCTATCTGCTGGCACCGAACTCCTACAGCCGGGTGCTGGAGAGCCTGCCGCTGTCCGCCAAGCTGGGTGGCAAGGCAGATGATGTGAAGTTTGTCATCACCGACAGGCAGGGCAAGAAGCTGGCAGAGGCAAAAGCCCAGGTGAATGAGGGCACGGCCAAGGCGGAGTTTGCCAAGGATGTCATCAACAGCCTTGGGGCACTGGTAGCCAATGTGGAGGTACTGGTCAATGGCGAAGTGTCCGACAGCGTGCCGGTGCTTCTGAACATGCCTGCACCGGCAGCCAATCCTCTGCTGGTGGATGATTTTGACGGCTATTATGGGGATAACGGCCTCCTGGGTGGCACCTACAATGCCAATACCGGTTCCGGCTGCACAGTTGTGCCGCAGCTTTCTCAGGAGAAAAATGGCGGTGACTCCGGCCTTGCTTTCCGCTACAGCATCAACAAGGGCGGCTATGCCGGTATCGTCAAGAGCCTGAAGAAAGCTGACTGGAGCAGCTGTGATGCCATTCAGCTCTGGGTAAAGCCGGATGGCAAGGGGCAGAAGCTGATTATCCAGCTGAACAGCAATGGCGAGGATTTTGAGGTGGATCTGAGCAAGCTGGCAGCCACCAGGGAGGCACAGGTGATTACCCTGCCATTTGCTGACTTCAAGGGCAAGAACGGCGGCACCTTTGATGCTTCGGCTGTGAACCATTTCGGCATTTACTGCAACACTATCGGCAATGAGACGGTGGATTCAGTAATGTACTTTGACTCAATTAAGGCCGTTAAGCAGTAAAACATAGGATTGCCACGCATAGGGTAAATATACAACAAGCTAAATATGTAGGAAGACTGCTGTATCGAATTAGGTCGAACCTAGCGATGGTACATGCCCCATCGCCTGGGATAACGCCCTGTTTTCGATGAGCAGTCTTTTTATTGCTTGTTTTTACTGTACGTGATGAAAAATGTAGCATAATTATGTAAAAATGTATGCTTTTATGGTTTTGACATTGTGCAAATATTGCACAAATGTTGCAAATAATATATAATTTCCATAGGAGATAAATACCAAAATGAGGGGGAATTAAGATGGACCAAATGACAATACGTCAAAAGCTGTATGCAGTATTTGGCGTGATTATTGGAATATTCGCCTGTGTAAGCGTGTATTCCGGGTACAATCTTTACCAGATTAACAACGGTGCCATGCGCATTGCCACAGAGCACATGAACAGCGTGCTGTCCCTGTCCCAGGCCAGCAGCTCCCTGTCCGTGTACAGGCAGTGCGAGTATGCCATGGCCTCGGCACCTACCTTGTCCGGCCAGGTATATGCAGCCCAGGAGATGCGCAACCTGGGGAACCAGATGGATATTGCCTTTGACAATATTGCTGGCAGCATGGATGGTGAAAAAGAGGCTGTTTTCAATCAGATGCGGCAGAAGTGGGAGGCATACCGCAAGGGAAATGCCAACCTGGAGCAGCTGGTGGGTACCGGCAGGGCACAGGAGGCACTTTTGCATATTGCTCAGACAGAAAATGCCTACAACGAGGTAAACTGGGAGCTGGGGCTGGTAGTGGACGGCCACAAGGATTTTATCCAGCAGGAGGTCAATGAGGCAGCCGCCCGCTATGAGCAGGCAAAGGTTACCTTGATTGTCTCAACTTTGATTGTGCTGGTGCTGTCCGGCTTTATGGCAGGTGCACTGGGCAAGTCCATCAATAGTTCCGTATCTTATCTGATGGGGATTTCCAAGGAGGTTGCCCAGGGCAACCTGACCGTGCCGGTGGAGGTAAAGACTCAGGATGAGTTCGGTATCCTGACAGGTGCCTACAAGGATACGGTGGAAAATCTCCACAAGCTCATCAAGAGCATTCAGGAGACGGCAGAGCAGGTGGCTTCTTTTGCCGGTCAGCTGACGGAGAATGCCAGCCAGTCTGCCCAGGCTACCCAGCAGGTGGCTGTTTCTACCTGCAAGGTGGCAGAATCCGCCTCCCGGCAGGGAGAGAGCGTGGGTACCTCCATGCCGGAGATTCACGCCATGGCTGATGAGCTGCACGGCTTTGAGAAAAAAGCTGAGACTGCCAGCGAGGCTGCCAAGCATGTGGACGGCATTGCCCAGCAGGGGCGTACCTCTGTAATGGGGGCTGTGGACCAGATGGCGGAGATTGCGGATTCTGTCACGAAGTCGGCGGAGGTTATCAAGCTTTTGGCGGAGCGTTCTACGGAAATCGGGCAGATTTCCGATACTATTTCCAATATTGCCGGGCAGACCAACCTGCTGGCACTGAATGCTGCCATTGAGGCCGCCCGTGCCGGTGATGCAGGCCGCGGCTTTGCAGTCGTTGCCGAGGAAGTGAGAAAGCTGGCGGAGGAGTCTGACAATGCGGCACAGCAGATTGCTACCCTCATCAGCTCCATCCAGCAGGAAACCCAGCAGGCAGTGGAGCGCATGGAGCACGGCACCCAGAAGGTGGAAAGCGGCAGGGCGGTGATTGCCGATGCCGGGGAGGCCTTCAAGACCATTACGGAGGCTGTGGAGGATTTGACCGCCCAGGCGGAGGGCATCCTCCAGGGGGCTCGTTTGTCTGCAGGCAAGGCGGAAAAGCTGGTAGGCGTCATGGAGAATATCCATGCAGCCAGCACGGATGTTGCTTCGGAGACGGAGTCTGTTTCGGCAGCTACCGAGGAACAGTCTGCTTCCATGGATGAGGTGGCATCTGCCAGCCACAAGCTGTCAGAGCTGTCTCAGACCTTGCAGGATGAAGCGGCAAAGTTCAGGATTTAAGGAGGGCAGGATGATGAAGAAGTTTACAGTATGGATAGCTCTTGCCCTGCTTTGCCTGGGTGCGTTGTTCACTGCGGGCTGCGGCAGCGATAACGGGCAGAAGCACATTGCCATGGTATTTTCCCATGAGCCCAACCGCTGGACCCAGGGTGCCCAGATGATGAAGGATGCGCTGGAGCAGGAAGGCATGCAGGTTGACCTTTATGTGTTTGATACGGATGAATCCCAGACGGAATGTTTGCAGAAGGCGGTGGATTCCAAGCCGGACTGCATTGTGCTGGCAGGTGGCGAGAGCAAGAATTTTACCAAGGCACTGGCAGATGCCAAGAGCCAGAACATCCCGATTATTGACTATGACAGCCTGACTGCTGATACGGACGCCATCAATTATTTCGTTACCTTTGATAATTATGGCGTGGGTGAGGCCATGGGCAAGTACATCGTGAAGAAGATGAATTTGCAGGCAGGTGCCGGGCCATACAACATTGAGTTCTTCTCCGGCAGCGACACGGACAGCAACGCCAAGCTCATGTATCAGGGGGCGTATGACCAGCTGAAGCCGTACCTGGACAATGGGCAGCTGAAGGTGCCGTCAGGCCAGAGCGATTATAATTCTACCGCTACCAAGAACTGGGACAGCAAGAATGCCCAGGCAAGGGCGGAGCAGCTGATCAGCCAGTATTACCAGGGGCAGAACCTGGATATTATCGTGGCTGCCTGTGACAGCATTGCCTATGGCGTCATTGACGGCATGGGGGCATATCAGGGCAGCTGGCCGCTGATTTCCGGGCAGGATGCTGACAGCAAGGCCCTGGAATACATTCAGCAGGGCAAAATGGGCTTCTCCCTGAAAAAGGACAGCGTAGTGCTGAACCAGAAGTGCATCCGCATGATTAAGGCGGTGGTGGATGGCTCCCAGCCTGATGTGAACGATGTGAAGACATATAATAACGGTGTGATTACCGTACCGGCATATCTGTGCATTCCGAGGATTATCGACAAGGAAAATCTTGCGGATGCCAAATAAAATGTTAATTAATGTTAATTAAGTTATCAACTTAGCTGAAAGCAAATACTGAAAAGACTGAAAAAGATTGACTGTACCTGATGGCTGCAACCGGCAGTTTCAGGTACAGTTATTTTTTTATTAATAAAGATGTATATAATTACATATAAAGTTATATCTTTTATTGACAGATGATATAAAATATTATATAATAAAAAGCGAAATGAGGGGAAACGAAAGCAAATATCAGGTGCTTTTCGTTTTTCCGTTTAATCAAGGGGATTTTTTTGCATAAAGGGGTTTTATTTTATGAACAAAAAGAAGTTTTTGAGTATGGCAATCGCTGGTGCATTGATGGTGTCTGCTGCTACGGCAGCCTATGCCAATCCTGTGACGGATGCTGATGATCCGGCTTATGTGGAGCTGACGGCTGTGGCTGATAATGCCAAGGCAAAGGGAGAGGCAGTCAGCCCGGCGGAGCTGGAGAAGCTTGCCGTGCCAAAGGCTGATGTAAAGCTGGTGGACAAGAAGGCTGATGCCGCTACGGTGGCGCTGTACCGCTATCTGTCTGCTGTGCCGAAGGCTGGCAAGGTAATCTACGGCCATGAGAATGATGCCCATCACAAGATGTTCCGTCCTGCCGGCGGCTCCGAGTCCGATACCAAGGATGTGACCGGCTCCCTGTCCGGCGTGATTGGCTTTGATGCCCTGTCCTTTGTGGGGGATGAGCAGCGGCTGGATGACTGCGAGTGGAACACCGGCAAGACCTATGTGGACAAGATGGTGGAGATTACAAAGAAGGCAGCTGGTGAAGGGGCTATTCTCACCCTGTCCATGCACATGCCGAATTTTGACCTGGTGGAAAGGCGGGCTGAGGTGACCGGCTCCCTGCCTGATAACCGTGATCACTACATGAACTATACCACCCATATTTCCGAGGGCAACGTGGTGCACCGCATCCTGCCGGGGGGTGACCTGAACAGCAGCTACACCGGCTATCTGGACAGGGTTGCCGAGTATGCAAACCGCATGGCAGAGGATGGCGTGCCAATTCTGTTCCGCCCTCTGCACGAGCATAATGGCTACTGGTTCTGGTGGGGCAAGGAGCACAGCTCCGAAAAGGATTTTCAGCAGCTGTGGGAGTACACCGTAAAGTATCTCCGGGATACCAAGGGCGTTCACAACTTCCTGTATGTATATTCGCCAAATGGCCACTTCAAGACTGATGCTGATTACTTGGATCGCTATCCGGGGGACAAGTGGGTGGATATCATGGGCGTTGATACCTATGATGATGACCAGACCGGCCAGTGGTATACTGATTTGTGCGGTGATCTGGATGTTATGCAGCAGGTTTCCGCCAAGCATGGCAAGCTGATGACTATTACCGAGGTGGGCGTGCGCAGGGGCGGCAGCCTGGCTGTAACCGGCAATGTGGACAAGCAGTGGTTCAGCAAGGTGGCAAAGATTGCCGTTGACCACAAGGTGCCGTATTTTATGACCTGGTCCAACTTCGAGAAGCTGACCAGCAATTTTTTTGCCCCTTACATGGTGAGCAAGACCCGCGGCCATGAGATGATTAACGAGTTCGTGGATTTCTATAATGAGCCTGAGACCTTGTTTGCTGATGGCGTGAACTGGCAGTCCCTGAAGAAATGACAGGGCGGCAAGCAGCCGGATGAGAGAATACAGAATAGCATAGCAATAAAATAAGCGGGGCTGTATGCTGCGGAGATGGGCAGTATACAGTCCCGCTTTTGCTATTTATTTGATTTATTGGGGACAGATGTATTTTCAGATGCCATGAAAGTGTTATCAGAGCCATTGCATGATGGCTGCTACTTTGTCCTTGAGGTAAAGGGCGATTTTCCTGGCTCCTTCTGCGGTAGGGTGAGTCAGGTCGTTGGCGTAGTCAGCTTCTTTCAGAAGCGGCTCCGGCACGTTCAGGGGGATGTAGTGGATGTTCTTTTCCCCCTGGGCTTTTAGCTGGTTGATGCTGAGGCAGATCCAGTAGCGGACGTCGGCACCTACCCAGTCCGGCACCGGCTCAATGCAGATGATGGCTGCTTCCGGGTTGATGCTGCGGACGGTGCTGAGGAGCTCCGTGTAGTTTTTGATGAACTCCGCCTGGGTGGGAATGCGGTTCCTGCCGTCCAGGTCGGCATAGGTATCAACTTCAAAATCCGGCTTCTGGTCGATGAAGTCGTTGGTGCCGATGCAGATAAGCACTGCATCTACAGGGAATTGCTCCGGATCCCACAGCTGGTTGCCCTTGAAGCTGTCGGAGTAGAGGGTCCACTTGTAGCGGTCAGCGGTGTGGACACGGTTGTAGGGGCGGATTTCATCCCACTGGTGGATGAGCCCCTCCCCGGATACGCCCAGCACGCTGTAGTCAGCCTCCAGCATCCTGGCCAGCTGGGGACCGTAGGCCATGTCGTTGTCCTCTATGTCATAGTAGCCGGGATTGGCGATGCCTGGATCGGGTGCATTTTTGGCACCGGCGGTAATGGAGTCGCCGATGAACTCGATCCGGCGGTTTTTCAGAAGGTCAGGCCGGACGATATCAGCTCCCCAGTCCAGGATGAAGCCCTGAAACTGGGAGATGCCCTGTATGCCCTCGGTCATGCGCACCAGCAGCAGCTTGTGCACTCCCGGAAAGAGGTTTTCTGCTAGTGGCGTGGTGCCGATGGCCGGGCGGAACTTGCGGAAGGGGCCGCCGTCAATGCTGACCTTCCAGTAATTTGTCTTGTCCAAAAGCTTTGCCTTGATGCTGGTGCCGGTAAAGTTCAGCTTGATGTAGATGGCACCCTGGGCACAGCGGTAGTTGTTGGCATCGGTTTTGTCCCAGCGGCCGAAGTACTGGATGTGCAGCTTGCTGGGAGCTATGTGGATGGAGCGGAGTTGGTTCGTGGCTTCTAGCATCATATCGTATCACCCTCGTATGTTGCAAAATAATCTCTAATGATATTATATAGTCGTAAAGTCCTTTTTGTCAATGAAAAGAAATGGGAAAATAAAATAAAAGATATATCATTTATTGACATATAAAGCAATATGTATTATAATTGAAGCCACAATGATACTTGTATAGATAGTTGTATTAATGCTTGTATCATTGGCATTTGTATTGATGATGCTTGAAGCAGGAAACAGAGAGGATGAATTTTGTGGCAATTTTGGGGTTTGATGTAGGCGGCAGCAGCATAAAGTTTTCCGTAATGAGCGAGGAAGGGCAGATACTGCGGAAGGGGAGCATACTGACGCCGGATAATCTGGGGGATTTTTACAGCGAGCTGGTAGCAGCCAAGGAAGGCCTGGCTGCAGCATATGAGCTGGAGGGGGCTGCTTTCAGCCTGCCGGGAGCCGTTGATGATGAGGCCGGGGTGATTGGCGGCGCTAGTGCCCTGCCGTATATTCATGATTTTAATATAAAGAAGGCCTTGGAGGAAAAGCTGGGGCTGCCTGTGGCTATGGAGAACGATGCCAACTGTGCGGCTCTGGGAGAGGTTTGGCTGGGAGCTGCCAAGTATTGTCAGGATGTGGTGTTCCTGGTAATCGGCAGCGGCGTAGGCGGTGCCGTTGTCAAGGGGCGGCGTGTGCACCATGGCTGCCACCTGCATGGGGGCGAGTTCGGCTTTATGGTGGTGGATGACAAGGGGACTGTGCTCAGTGAGGCTGCTTCCACCCGTGCCCTGGCAGAGCATGTGGCACTGGCCAAGGGCATGGACAAGGATGCCCTGAACGGCAAGGAGGTCTTTGAGCTGCAGGCCAACGGGGACAGGATTGCCCAGGAGGCCATTGAGGACATGTATAGCCACCTGGCAAGGGCGGTGTACAATATCCAGTACAGCTTCGATCCGGAGCTTTTCGTGATTGGCGGCGCCATCAGCGAGCGGGAGGATTTTGTGGAAAATATTACCCGTCATCTCCATGCTATTTTGGATAAGGTCGGGATTGCCAGGATTCGTCCGCAGGTGACCAGGGCTGAGTTTGGCAATGCAGCCAATCTGATTGGCGCGGTATATCATTTCCTGCAGCAGAAGCAGTGATATTAATTTTTATAATTTTTGCTTTTCTGTTAAACGTACTTGAGAAATATGCTTTTTTGCTATACAATACTTTAGTGCAGTGTTATAGATGCTGCACTGAGGTATTGTATTTTTTTGAGGAAAGTGGGAAGGTATTATGGCTGAAAGTGTTTGGTCAGTGCTGCCGCCGATTATTACGATTGTGCTGGCGCTGGCGACAAAAGAAGTGTACATGTCTCTGCTCATCGGTATTTTTTCAGGTGCGCTCCTGTACACTGAGTTCAATGTGCTGAATGCGATTATGACCATGTTTGAGGTTATGGCCAACAAGGTGGGAGGGAATATCAACATACTGGTATTTCTGGTTATCCTGGGCATCCTGGTGGCGGCAATTACCCGTTCCGGTGCTACCCGTGCCTATGGTGAGTGGGCGGCAAGGACCATTAAGGGGCGCCGCAGTTCCATGCTGCTGACGGCTCTTTTGGGGCTGGTTATTTTTATTGATGACTATTTTAACTGCCTGACGGTGGGTACGGTCATGCGCCCGATTACGGACAAGTTCAAGGTGTCCCGTGCCAAGCTGGCGTATATTATTGACGCTACGGCTGCGCCTATCTGCATTCTTGCTCCTGTGTCCAGCTGGGCTGCTGCTGTAGGCTCATCCCTGCCGGAGGGCAGCTCTATTGACGGCTTCAGCCTGTTTTTGCAGACGATACCGTTTAACCTTTACGCCTGGCTGACTATGGCGTTTATGCTGTTTATTGTCTGCTCCCAGCGGGATTTGTTTTCCATGGCGAAGTATGTGAAGAAGAATCAGGAAAAATTTATTGTGCCTGATGAGTACAGGGACAGCGAGGAAGTACAGCCGGGGGGCAATGGCAAGATTATCGATCTGGTGCTGCCGCTGCTGGTGCTGATTGGTGCCTGCGTATATGGCATGCTTTATACCGGCGGTATCCATGATGGTGTGGGCATTCAGGAGGCTTTTGCCAACTGCGATTCCAGCAAGTCCTTGGTGTTTGGCTCCTTTATTGCCTTTGTGTTTACGGCATTTTTGTATCTGCCTCGCAGGGTTATCAGCTTCAGCTCCTTCTGCGAGACTTTTGTGCAGGGGTTCAAGGCCATGACTCCGGCCAACCTGATTTTGTGCTTTGCCTGGACTCTGTCCGGCATTTGCAGTGATAAGTACCTGAATCTGGGGGGCTATGTAGGGCAGCTGGTCAGTGCCAATGCCAGCGTGCTGGTTTTCCTGCCGGCAATTTTCTTTATTGTGGCGATTATTCTGGCCTTTGCTACCGGCACTTCCTGGGGTACTTTTGGTATCTTGATTCCGATTGCCATTGCTGTTATCGGTACCGGGGATCAGAATCTGCTGGTGATTACCGTGGCTGCTATCCTGTCCGGGGCAGTGGGCGGTGACCACGCTTCGCCGATTTCGGATACGACTATTCTGGCTTCTGCCGGTGCCCAGTGCAGCCATATCGACCATGTGAGCACCCAGATTCCTTATGTGGCTATTGTGGCAAGTGCCAGCTTTGTCGGCTTTGTGGTGGACGGGTTTACCAATAACGGCTGGCTGGGGCTGGCAACGGCTGTGGTGATTATGGCTGGGATTATGGCCTTGATTTATGTGAAGGTACAGCCGGTGGATGTGAAACATTGAGTTTCAGTTTTTCGTAGTGGTTGATCGTTACTTCGTGCATATACTGATGATGTAGTTTGATAGTTCGTGGACTCTGTTCAGACATTTTAAAGGGACAGGTAGCGGCAGTACCCATAGAAAACTCGCTCTCGCTCTTAGCACAGCCTCGCGCTTCTAAGCTCCTGCATCGCTTACGCTCGCACTCGCTAAGAAGCGAGGCTGCACTCAAGGTTTTCTTTGGGTACATGTCGCACCTGTCCCTCTTTGTGTCTGAACAGATACAACATAATAATACAATATTTGTCATTGTATGGTGCTGTAGCAATTAATTTGACTTTACGAGCAAGCCTGAAACAGGGGGCTGGGAGGCTGACGAAAACCGCTACTGCCAACCGCTGTATAAACTGAAATTTATAAAAAAAGTGTTGACAGGCTATTGCTTTTCGTGTAATATATACATCGTTGTCGCTGCTGACACAGAGTTGTAAAGAATATATTGAAAGTTCTACACAATTTAACAGAGCGGGGATGACAAAAAATATTTCAAAAAAGTTCTTGACAAAATGAACGCTTTGAGATATTATAT
>JBJDWY010000046.1:0-16230 GCA_051866255.1 Anaerovibrio sp.
GCGGAGGAGGGAGGCATGGTGGTTCCATGCCGACCGACGACAACAACGCAGACAAAGATTTAGACCGAAAATAATCATGGATAATAGGGTTCTGTGATGCCTAGAGCGCGAGCGTGTTTTCGTGGGTGCTTTTCTCTGCCGCGAGCCAAGTCTGCTACGAGCTAAGTCCTAACCATAGCATTAGCATTAGCACTAACACTAACACTAACACTAGCATCAGCATTAGCACGAACCCTACCCCTGACAACCTCAGCAAAACCGTGCAATCTCCGTATACAGCTTATCAGGATTTATCGGCTTGCTCACATGACTATTCATCCCATGCTCCAGACACCTCCTGATATCCTCCTCATAAGCATCCGCAGTCATGGCAATAATCGGAATAGTGGCCCCATCCTGATGATGAGAGCGGCGTATCTTATCCGTAGCCTGATATCCGTTCATCACAGGCATGCGTATATCCATCAGTATCAGCTGATACGTCCCCTCCGGCGCATTCTCAAAGGTATTAACCGCCTCCACGCCATTATTGGCCACATCCAACGTAGCCCCCTTGCTTTGCAGCAGCATGGTGGCAATCTCCTGATTCAGCAGATTATCCTCCACCAGCAGCACATGGAGATGCTTAAAATCAAAATCCTTCACATCCTTGTGCCAGTTTTCCTCCGCCTCCAGGCTTTCTTCCAGCATAATATGCAGCTCAAAGGTAGTCCCCTTGCCCAGCTGGCTCTCCACGGAGATGGTTCCACCCAGCATATCCACATACTTCTTCACGATGGAAAGCCCCAGCCCGGTGCCATTAGGGTTCTGCACCTCCTGGGATTCCTCCTGGGAAAAGGCATCATAAAGCTTCGGCAGGAACTTGGCACTCATGCCGATGCCGGTATCCGCCACAACAACCTTGATCCATTTCTGATTTGGCGATTTTATCTGGGCGATTTCCTCCTCAGTCATGCTGTCCGCATCCAAAAGGCCGGCACTAAAGCTGATGGAGCCTCCTGGCTTGGTAAACTTCACCGCATTGCTCAGAAGGTTCAAAAGGATTTCCTGCAGCTTCAGCTTGTCGGAGATAATATTCCGAGGCAGCTTGTCATCTATGTCAATCTTCAGCAGAATCTGCCGCTCCGATGCCGCCATAGAAACGCTGGTGAGGATTTCCTCTATCATATCCCTGGCAGAAATCCACTCCCGGCTCAGCTTCACCTTGCCGCTCTCAATGCGGGTAAGATTCAGGGTATCGTTAATCAGGGACAGCAGCAGCTCACCGGAGTGCTTGATTTTTTTCAGATACTCCGTCCTCTGGCTCTCATCCTCCGTGTTCAGGGCAAAATTGGTAAAGGAAAGAATCCCGTTCAGTGGGGTGCGCATATCATGGCTGATGCCGGACAGGAAGATGGACTTGGACTCGTTTGCCTTGTCCGCCTCCATGATGGCCTGTTCCAGCTCCTCCAGATGGCGGCGCTCCGCCAGGTACTGCCGGGTGATATCGCTCTGGATGATAAAGATGCTGGTCCTGGTCTTGTCCAGGTAGAAGGCCTGCATCCTCTTGCGGCAGTCCTCACCCCTATCATTGCGGAAGTCGTAGGAGACATCATACATGGACACATGATCCAGCTTGTCCACGATGCAGTCCAGGGACATCTGGCTGAAAAGCTCCTCCGCCTTTGCCTTTTCCGGGTATGCCTCCAGGATAGAGCGGTACAATTCCTCATCATAAAACAGGGGCCTGTCAGGGGTATTCTCAATCACCCCTGTTTCCTTGCTGAAGAAGGTCATGGTACCGGTGAGGTTGTTGACGATGGCAACCTTGGTGTAGCCCAGCTCCGTCAGCTTGTCAGAAATAATGTAGTTGATGAACTTGTTGGTAATATCATAAAAATAAACAAAGCACTCAATGTGGCCTGTCTTGCCGGTGAAAATGCTCACGTTGCACTCCACCATAATCGGTGACAGGTCATCGCAGTGGCGCCGGTACTCAATGCTGAAATCCCTGTCCCTGGTCACATACCTGTGCACCAGGCTGTCAAGGCTCATTTCCCTGGCAACCATGTCCTTTTCATCCGGGGAGATGACCAGGTCATGGAGCACCTCCATGGAGGCAGTATAGCTCATGCCTGTGGAAAGCTTCAGGGCGTGAGGGGAGTTGGCCAGGTAGTCCAGCAGCTTGTTGTCGATCAGGTCAAAATGGCACTTGGACAAAAGATTGGTGTTGATGGCGGTGTGCAGCATCTGCAGCTCCTTGTCATACTGCTGCTGGCGGAGCTTTTCTGCCGTAATGTCCATGCCAACGCCGTAGGCATCAGTAGGTGCGTCGCTGCTGTCACTTTGGGGCAGGGTATAGATGAGCCGCTCCCAGTGAGGGGGCTGTCCGGGGAACTGCTTGAACTTCACTTCGCAGGTGGCGGACTTGCCAGCCCTGACAGCCTGGTTCATGCGGCGGAAGTCCTCCAGGCTCTCCGCTGCCAGGTTGTGCTCAAAGCTTTTTGGGGCACCAAAAAGCTTCTGGGGCAGGGAGTGCTTCTGCTGGATATGGTTGGATACCTTGTTGTCCAGGAACTCCATGACACCGTTGACTATATCGTAGTGCCACACCACCAGCCCGGCACCGCTGGCAATTTCGTGGTATGCCTTTTGTGATTCTGCCAGCGCCTGCTCGCTGCGCTTCTCGGCGTTGATATCCGTCAGCACCATGTACACCAGGGCGGTATCGGCATCCTGCGGCACGTATTTCACCCTTGCCTGCAGCCAGATGAAGCTCTGCATGCCCTTCGGGTAGAAGCGGCAGTTGCAGGTGACGGAGGGAGTGCCCTCTGCCATCCTTTTCATGGCATAGGAAATCTGCCATGCATCCTCGGGATGCAGGCAGGCCTTGATGGCAGATTCCGCATTGTCCGCCTTGGCAATGTCCTTCTCGGTCAGGTTCAGCATTTCCAGCAGGGCGGGATTCGCCTGTACCAGCTGGTAGGACTGGCTGCCGATGAGCCACTTGTACACGCAGATGCCGGAGGGCACGTTGAACAGGGTTTCCCGCAGCTGGCTGATCATGTCCTGCTGGACGCATTTTTCCGTGATGTCCTCGATAGTGCCGATGATGCCCACCACTTCATCACCGATAATCAGCGGCGCCTTGCTGACAATGACATCCCTGGGCCTGCCGCTGGCATCCGGCAGCTTGCCGGTGACGTGCTTTTCCGTTTTGCCGGCGAGAATCTCGGCATCGTCAATCAGGGGAGGATACTGGGAGGTTACGGCTCCCAGCTCCTCTACTGTACGGCCGATGAGCTCGTCCGGGGTGAGTCCCATAAAATCCAGCTGTGCCTTGTTGGCACCCATGAAGCGGGAGTCCATGTCCTTCCAGAAGATGTTGACACCGGCACTGTCCAGGATTTTCTGGTAAAGATTATTCAGCTGCAGGTCAGATGGGTTGAATTTGTCCATGCAATATACCTCGTAAATTCTGCTGGTCCTCTATGCCCTGCGGCACTATCAGAGGCTCTTGGTAATCAGGGCGATGAACACCAGGTCTTCGGTGCCGCAGTTCTCGATGCTGTGCCCCTCGCCGTCCGGGCAGAAGGTAGTGGTGCCCACGCCGATTTTCATTTCCTTGCCGTTGTCGCTGTACAGGGCCTCCCCCTGCAGGATGTGATAGGTCTCGGTGTTGCCATGATGCTCGTGGTAGCCGATGGAGCAGCCTGCCGGAATGGTTACCCGGGCAAACATGTCATTGCCACCCAGCTGCTCAGCTCCGAGAATGTGGCAGATGGTGATTTCACCCTTGCCGTTTGCCTTGTTCTGTGCCTTGATTTCGTTTGCTGGAATTAATGCCATGATAATCTCTCCTTTTTAATTCTTTTCTTACATTCTTCATACATTATGGTATAATAATACATAATTCTACAAAAAAAGTAAAATTCCTGCCAGGAGAATGATTTTTCAAGGAATTTTGAGTAGATTTTACAAAAAATTGATGTGCGTTGCGCTTGTGGAGGTATTTTTGTGATTTATTTGTTGAAATTCGGTGCCAGCTTCGTGCTGCCGCCGGGGATTTTTTTTGTCTGCTTCGCTCTTTTGGCATTGTACCTGTGGCGCAGGAGGGAAATAAAAGCAGCCGCCGGGCTGCTTCTGGTGACGGGAATTTTTTATCTCATGTCCACCCAGCTGGTTTCCTCCATGCTGATGGGCAGCCTGGAAAGTACCTATGAGCAGCCGCCTGCCCCGGAGGGGGACGTGATTGTGATGCTGGGGGGCGGTGCCACCGCCGATACTCCCAACATGGGAGAGCTGGGCAATATCTGCGCTTCGCCTGCCAGCCGCCTGCTGGCTGCGGCGGAGCTCTACAGCAGGCTCCATGTGCCGGTGCTGGTGTCAGGGGGACAGGTCTATGAGGACAGCGGCCCTGAGGCGGTGATTGCCAGGCGTGAGCTGATGCGGCTGGGGGTGCCGGAGGCGGATATCCTGCTGGAGCCGGACAGCCTGAACACCCGGCAGAATGCGGTCTTCAGCGGCCGCATCATGAAGGAAAGGGGGCTTTCGCGGCCTGTGCTGGTGACCTCAGCCTTTCACATGGAGCGGTCTGTGCTGAACTTTGAGAAGGAGGGCTTTCAGGTGACAGCCTATCCTACGGATTACCGTACCAACCGTCATCAGATTTTTCACTACAACAAGCTGATGCCTTCCACTGCGGCCCTGGATGACAGCGTGATTGTCCTCCGGGAAAAGCTCCGCTACCTGGTGACCAGGTATCTGGAATAGCGCGGAGGCCGGGGAGGAGGCTTAGCGATAGGAGATATGGGGAGATAGCTTTCTGGATGTGGTTTGATAAATAGGGGGAATACGATGGCAGAAAATGCAAATAATAATACCAAGGACATGACCGAGGGCAGCCCTGCCAGGCTGATTTTGTTTTTTACCCTGCCTTTGATTGCCGGAAATATTTTCCAGCAGCTGTATGGCTTCGTGGATACCTTGATTGTGGGGCGTTTCCTGGGGGTGGAAGCCCTGGCGGCGGTGGGCTGCACCGGCTGCCTGATGTTTCTTCTGGTGGGCTGCATCATGGGCATGACAGCCGGGCTGACCATTATTACGGGGCAGCGTTTCGGTGCCAGGGACTATGAGGGGGTGCGGCGCAGTGCCGCCGCCTGCGTGGTGCTGACCATGGCTGTCAGCTTCATGACGGCTTTTATCGGAGCTTATTTTGCCCGGGAAATTCTGGTGCTGATGGATACGCCGCCGGATATCCTGGAGGGGGCGGAGGCCTTTATTTCCATCGTGGTGGGGGGCTCGCCCCTGTTCAGCGTTTTTATTGTGGGGGCAAACCTGCTGAGAGCCCTGGGTGACAGCCGCCATCCCACCATGTTTCTGGCCACGTCCCTGTGCATCAATATCCTGCTGGAGCCGCTCTTTTTGCTGGTCTTTGAGTGGGGGATCCCGGGGGCGGCAGAGGCCATGATCGTCTCCCAGGCACTGGGAGGGATGATTGTCTGGCTCTATATCTGGCGCAAGGTGCCGGCACTGAGGATTCAGGCAGGGGACTGGCGGCTGGACAGGGAATTCCTCTGGCAGCATCTCCGGGTAGGGATGCCTATGGCATTCCAGACCTCCATCATCGCCATCGGTGCGGTGATATTGCAGGTGGCTCTGAACGGCCTGGGGCCTGTGGCGGTGGCTTCCTATGCGGCTGCCCAGAAGGTGGAGACCATCGCCCTGATGCCCATGATGTCCTTCGGCATGGCCATGGCAGCCTATACGGCACAGAACTATGGTGCCAGGAAGCTGGGGCGCATCAAGAAGGGCGTGAACCAGTGCATCATGATGTCGGGAACCTTCAGCATCCTGGTGGGGATTTTCAACATCGTCTTCGGCTCCCAGCTGATGTTCCTGTTCGTGGGGGATGCAGAGCCCCAGGTGATTGACTACGGGCAGGTGTATCTGACTACCACCGGCGTCTGCTACTGGATTCTTGCCCTGCTGTTCATTTACAGGAGCACCTTGCAGGGGCTGGGCAAGAGCTTCGTGCCTACCTTTGCCGGTATCATGGAGCTGGTGATGCGTGCCGCGGTGGCCATCGGCCTGGTGAAGGTGCTGGGCTTCTGGGGGGCGGCTATGGCAAGCCCTGCCGCCTGGATCGGCTCCTGCGTACCCCTGGCCATTGCCTATTATTATACCCTGCGGCAGATGAAAAAGGAGGCACGGGAGCTTCTCAGTGCCAGATGATAATGCCGGGCAGGAATTTTACGTGCAAAATGATGTAATTGGTGCAAATTTTTATGCAATTGCATTTTTGTTGCGTAAACAGGAAAAATATCTACCAATGTCCGATAAAAACGAGTATAATAGATAATGTAATCTGTTGTGATTTCTATAGGGAGGTAATATTAATGAGTTTAACTTTGAAATCCGGCTTTTCCTTTGACTATGACAATCTCGTAGGCGAGGGCAAGGTAACCAAGGCCGATGTGGAGGCTTTGTCCGACAAGATCAAGGCTGCTACCGAGGCTATCAAGGTCATGAGGAAGGACGGTATTATCCGTGGCCATCTTTCCAAGGATGGCACCCCTGAGAAGGTTTATTTCTCCCAGCTGCCATACGTTGAGGAAGGCCATCTGAACAACCCTGCCTCCATGGCACATCTCCAGGAGCTGACCGACTCCGTAAGAAACCGCGTTGATGCGGTGGTTTCCCTGGGCATCGGCGGTTCCTACCTGGGCGACAAGGTAATCTTTGACGTGCAGTGCGGCGAGTTCTGGAACTCCATGAGCACTGAGGAGCGTGACGGCCTGCCGCAGATTTACTTCAGCGGCCAGAATATCGACCCGAGAAGGACCGGCGATATCATCCGCCAGCTGGCCAGGAGCGCCAAGGTATGCCTGAGCCACAAAAAGCGCAAGTTTGTGGTAAGCCTGATGGTTATCTCCAAGTCCGGCGGCACCCTGGATACCATGTCCAACTTCATGGTTATCTACGATGCCCTGAAGCAGAACCCTGATATCGAGGTTGAGGTTGTGGCTGTTACCGACCCTAACGAGGAGAAGCCAACCCTGTTGAAGAAGCTGGCCATGGAGAACAACTGGCCTCAGTACAGCGTTCCGGATGGCGTAGGCGGCCGTTTCTCCATCTTCTGCGATGTAGGACTGGTGCTGGCTGCTGTCTGCGGCTTTGATATCAAGGCATTCCTGGAGGGTGCCAAGGATATGGATCAGGCCTGCCTGGGCGATGATGTGTGGGAGAACCCTGCGCTGTTGAATGCAGTCCTGAAGTTTATCGCTGCTGAGAAGTACGGCCGTGATATGGAGGTTATGATGCCTTATGGTGACTACCTGAAGTCCGTATCCGAGTGGTACATCCAGCTTCTGGCTGAGTCCCTGGGCAAGTCCGTTGACCGCCAGGGCAACGAGGTATTCTACGGCAGGACTCCTATCGTGGCTGTAGGTACTACCGACATGCATGCCCAGACCCAGCAGCATCAGGAAGGCAAGCTGAACAAGGTGGTTCAGTTTATCCGCATTGAGAACTGGGATGAGGACTATGTAATCCCTAACGTGTTCCCAGAGGCTCAGAAGCTGGCCGATATCTCCGGCGTGAAGATGAGCCAGGCACTGGAGGTGGCACGGGAGTCCAATGCCAAGGCACTGGCTTCCAACAACCGCTTCAATGCCCTGTTCTCCCTGCCGAAGCTGGATGCCTACAACCTGGGACAGCTTCTCTACATGCTGGCACTTTCCATTGCCTACGAAGGTGAGCTGGCCGATGTGGATGCCTTCAACCAGCCTGGTGTAGAGGCATACAAGCGCATCATGGGCCCTAGCCTCCAGGAGGTAAAGGCAAAGGGCTGATAAGCTGCCCTGACTTCGGGAGCTTTTTGGCCGGGTATTGCCGTTGGGCAGTGCTCCTGCTGTATTGATTTATTGATGCGTTGACGTATTGACGCATTGATGTATTTTTGAAGGCTGCTCCGCCTGCCCTGTGACTTTTGGTTCACGGGACAGGCGGAGTTTTTGTTGCCAAAATTTATTATGTCCGCCAATCGTGTACATGATTTCGTGAAAAGACAATATATTTCGTGAATTGCAGAGACAAATGGACACAAAAGATTGTATAATAGAGTCGTGTAAAAAATAGTGCAATTTGCTCATAAATTTTATATAATGGGTAATAAGCAATAAAAACAAATTCAAAAAAAAAAAAAAACGATAACAAATTTTTCGCTTTGATAGGGATTTTTAAGAGCAAACAATAATCTCAGGGGAGGATGTCTTATGGAGAAGGGCTGGCTGCAAAAGCAGCTTTGGATTATTATCGGCGTGGTGACCTGTGTATGTGTTTTTGCTTTGCTGCATTATGATTCCGTGCTGGATACGGAAAAGGTGGATGTGGACAAGCGTCTGTACCATGTGGGGGTAATCCTGGACAGCAGCATTATGGACAGGGGCTGGAACCAGGCTCATTATGAGGGCTTTCTGGCTGCTACCCAGGAGCTGGGGGTGCAGATTCACTACAAGGATTATATCGATGATGACCAGGTGGAGCAGGCCGGGGAGGAGCTGATTGCGGAAGGCTGCCGGGAGATTTTCGGCACCAGCTTCGGCTATGGCGAGGGCATGAAGGCACTGGCGGCCAAGCATCCAGATATTTATTTTTTCCATGGCTCCGGCGTGGAGACAATGGAGAATATGTCCACTTACTTTGGCAGGATGTATCAGGCGCGCTATCTCAGCGGCGTGGTGGCAGGCCTTTGCACCAAGACTAATCATGTGGGCTATGTGGCGGCCATTCCTATCGTGGAGGTTATCAGGGGCATCAACGCCTTTACCCTGGGGGTGCGCAGCGTAAATCCGGAGGCAGTGGTGCATGTGCGCTGGTCAGGCAGCTGGGATGACAGCGAGAAGGAAAAGGCTGTGGCAAACAAGCTGCTGGATGAGTTCCCTATTGATTTGATTACTTACCATCAGAACAGCGATGCTATTTCCTTTGAGGCTGCCAAGCGGGGCGTAAGGAGCGTGGGCTACCACTATAGCAATGTAGGGGAGCATAATGGCAGCATGGTGACAGCGGCGGTGTGGAACTGGAAAAAGCTCTATGTCAAGCTGATCAAGGACTGTATTGACGGCAGGTTCCACAGCAGGGCCTACTATCTGGGCATAGATGACCAGGTGGTGGACATTGCCCCTGTATTTGACGGTGTGCTGAATGAGGAGCAGAAGCAGATGGTGCAGGCTGCCCGGCAGCGGCTGGCCCAGGGAAACTGGGATGTTTTTTACGGGCCGGTCTACGACCAGAGCGGCACCCGCAGGATACGGGAGGGGGAAACCCTTTCTGACAAGGGGCTGCTGCATGATATGAACTGGCTGGTACAGGGAACGGAAGGAAAGATTGGTGATGGCAATGAATAAAAAGAGCAAGCGGCGCCTTATGGCCCTGCAGCGCATACTGATTGCAGGCATTTTGCTGTTTTCTGTTTCCCTGAGCGTTATCCTGATGTTCCGGGACAGGCTTTCCTTGCTTTTGGTATCCAATGTCCAGACTGAGCTTTTGGATATTACCCGTCAGAACAGCATGTATGTGGATGGCAAGATTGCAGGGATTTTTTCCAGCATGGAGTATGTGGCCAGGGATCTGGCCTGGAGCAGGGACGGCACAGCCAGGAAGGTGCGCTACCTGACTGAGATAAATAATTTTACCCGGGTAGGGGCGGTGGATATCTATGGCCGCGGCCTGGACGGACCTGATATCAAGATGGCGGATTTCCCGGGGATCAAGCTGTCCCTGCGGGGTGAGAGAAAGGTTGTCTATACAAAGAGGACGGCCTTTGATAACCTGAATGCCATGGTGTTTTCTGTGCCGATCCAGATGTCCGGCTTCGTTATGGGCAGTGTTTACGGCATCCTGGATGTGAATGCCCTGAAGTCCATGTTCAATTTCAGTGCCTTTGACGGCAATGATGAGAGCTTTATTATTGATGCCGAGGGCAGGATGTTCGTGCAGGCAAGGAAGTGGGAGCTGGCCAGGTATATGGACGGCTATCTGGCCGGCTGGCAGCAGCCTGATGCGCCACCGGAGCTGGTGAGCCTCTATACCAAGGTGCGTCAGAACAGGTATGGCGTAGAGCGTATTACCATGCCGGATGGCAGCCAGTATTACCTGGCCTGCCGCCCCCTTTCCTCGGTCAGCGATCTGTATGTGCTGGAGGTGATTCCCACTTATGTGGTACAGGAAAGGATTACCGGCATCCTGAATTCCGTGACGCTTATCCTGGGGATAATGCTGCTCCTGCTTTTGGGGGGCTACGGTTATTCCGAGTGGCGGCAGCTGAAGTCCCAGGAGAAGATATACGACCTGGCGTATTCGGACGCCCTGACAGGGCTGGGCAACCTGGAAAAGTACAAGCTTAACATGCTGGAGCTGGTGCGGAAGAATCAGCTGAAGGAGCTGGCCGTGATCGTGGTGAATATCCGGGGCATGAAGGCGATTAATGACTTTATGGGCTACAAGTACGGCAACATGGTGCTGCAGCTGGTGGCCAACAGGCTGAAGGATGGCTGCCGGGAGGGTGAGTCCGGCTACCGGGGCAACAGCGACATGTTCTACCTGATGTGGCGGGGCTGTGACCGGCCGGAGCTGGAAAGGCGGCTCCGGGAGCTGTTAGACGGAATTACGGAGGTATATGCCCATAGGGAGGGCAGCAGGCTGTACCTGACGGCAGGCGTGTACATTGTCCGGCTGGAGGACTTTGTCAGCGAGGAGGAAAAGCGCAAGCAGGAGATTGCCAGTGCCGTGGAGGGGCAGCTGAACATCAATGCCGTGCCGGTGGAATATGGCGGCAGGGCACTGGATGTGGACGAAAGCTGGCCGATGGATGTGGCAGGCAATGCCCGTCTGGCAGGGAAGCAGATTGTGCAGCAGAACTGCAATGCCGTCAGCTTCTTTGATGAGAAGGTGGTCAAGAAGATGAAGCAGGAGAAGGCACTGGAGGACGGTTTCCAGGCAGCTATGGACAATGGCGAGTTCGTGGTGTATTTCCAGCCCAAGTACGATGTCAGGGGCGCGAGCCCTGTGCTGAGCGGTGCGGAGGCACTGGTGCGCTGGATAAGCCCGGAGCATGGCTTTTTGCCGCCGTATATCTTCCTGCCCCTCTTTGAGCGGGATGGCAATCTGGAGACTCTTGACCGTCATGTGTTTGAGCTGGTGTGCCGCCAGCTGGCGGCATGGCGCCAGGAGGGACGGCAGCTGGTGCCTGTGTCCGTAAATGTTTCCCGGCGCAATATCGCCCAGGGACGGCGCTTTGTGGACGAGATGGAGCGTACCATGGCCAAGTACGGCATCGACAAGGAGCTGATTGAGCTGGAAGTGCTGGAAAACGATGCCTCCGTGGATGAGGATACGCTGATTACCTTCCTGCGAGCCATCAAGTCCAGCGGCTTCAGGATTGCCATGGACGATTTTGGCAGCGGCTATTCCTCCCTGGGGCTTCTGTACGGCATGCCTATTGACTGCCTGAAGCTGGACAAGAGCCTCTTTGACGGCTGGCAGGAGGATATGTCTGACAGCGATACCAGCCTGGTGCGCCACATTATCCAGGTGGCTCATGAGACGGGCCGCGTGGTGGTGGCAGAGGGCATCGAGCAGAGGTATCAGGTGGAGCTTCTGCGCAGGTTCCAGTGCGACTACATTCAGGGGTATTATTTCTGCAAGCCGATACCGGCAGAGGATTTTGTTGATTTTATGGAGAAGGAAAGAATATAATATTGGTGGATGGGCTGCAGCTTTTCCGGCAGGGCTGCTGCAGCCGTTGAACGGGACAGAATATAGCAGGTGGTTGTATGGCGTATCTTGGCACGGAACTCAGAATGGATATGGATGTGTTTTTTCTCCTGTATATGCTGCTGCGGCCGGTTTTCTTCTGCTCGTTGTATCTGGATGCGTTCAGGGACAGGCTTCGCCTGTCCCTGCCTGTATTTCTGGGGGGGCTGGCGGCCTTGCAGCTGGTGCAGGCGGTGCTGATAGAAAGGCTGGCAGGGCAGGCGGATTTGGCGGCATGCCTTTATCTGACTGCCGTGGTGAATACGGCGTATTACAAGCTGGCGTCGGATATAGAATGGGACAAGCTGATTTTGTGCGTATTGCTGTCCTCCCCGGTGATTTCCCTGGTGCAGAGCGGCGGCCTTATGGCCTATGACAGGCTGGAAGGGGAGGTTTCCCCTCATCTGGTGAATACGCTGGTGATGCTGGTGGGCTACGGGGTGGCGATGTACCCGTCCCTTCTGGTGCTGCGGCGCATCAAGCGGTGCATCTGGCAGGCAGGGCTGTTGCGGCCCTGGGACAGGCGGCATTTTCTGCTGGCCATGGGGGTGCTGTTTTTTGCCTCTGTCTGCCTGAGGGATTTTGCTTATCCAAGGTCATGGAATATCCTGCTGGGCAGGCTGCTGATTTTTGCGGTGGTCTTTTATGTGATTTATTTCAGCTTCAAGCTGATTGATGAGATGAGGGAGAAGCAGCGGCTCAGCAACGAGCTGGCGGTGCTGGATGCCATTTATCATTCGGAGCAGGAGTATTTTGATATGCTGCTCCACAACTGCGAGAAAACCCAGCGGCTGCATCACGATATGCGGCACCACGGCCTGGCCCTCATGAACTATCTGGAGCAGGGGGCCTACGACCAGCTGAAGGAGTACCTGGCAGATTGCCTGGGGGAGCTGGAGCGGGTGACAGCTCCCCTGGTGCTGTGCGGCAACCAGCTGATTGACGGCATAACCTGGCACTGGCAGCAGCGGTTCAAGGAGGAGGGGCTCTGCCTTTCCTGCGATATCCGGCTGGAGGAAATCCGGGTGCGGGATATAGATATGGCGATTGTGCTGGGGAACCTCCTGGAAAATGCCTTTCATGCCATGTCGGAGCTGCTGCCGGACAATGGCGGCAGCGCGGTCATGAAGCTGGTTTCCAAGGGGGAGATGATTCTGCTGCTGGTGGAAAACCCCTGCCGCCGGGAGCCTTCCGTGTCGTATTTCAGGGCTTCGGAGGAAGATTTTGATCAGCTGGGCACCGGCCTCAGGAATGTGGGCAGGATTGTGGACAAGTATCAGGGCTATATGCGGCTGGTGAAGAAGGACGGCGTTTTTTCGGCAAAGCTGGTACTGCGGAATGAGAGGTGCGGGGAACATGAGGATTTTGCTGTACGATGATGAAAGGGCGGAGCTGCAGAAGCTGCATGATATTCTGACGGAGATTTTGCGGGACAGGAATATTCCGGCGGAAATCTGCACTGCCACCTCGGCTGATGAGCTCTGGGGGCATCTTTTGCAGCAGGAGCCGGATGTGGTCTTTCTGGATATTTATCTGGAGCAGGATATCATGGGGACGGACCTTGCCATCAGGCTGAGGAAGGAGAGGCATGATTTCAAGCTGATTTTCGTGTCCTTCAGCAACGGCTTTGCGGCGGAGAGCTACCGGGCGGGGGCGGACTATTATCTCCTGAAGCCCCTTACCAGGGCGGCGGTGGAGCAGGCCATGGCCAAGCTGCGCCTTCTGGAAGCGGGGCAGTGCCTGACGGTGGATACGGGCAGGCGGTATCTGACGCTGAATGTGCAGAAGGTGATTATGGTTGAGGTGGATAATAAGTTATGTTATGTTCATACTGTCAGCGGCGTGATTAAGGAGTTTTGTCCCCTGTATGTTTTTGATGAGCTTTTGCAATGGGATTGCTTTTTTAAAGTGAACCGTAGTACAATTGTAAATATGAATTATGTTGAAAGGCTGGAGGGCAATGTTTTCTGCATCAGGGGCGGCTTGCAGGTGACCATGCGCAGCCGGGAGAGCAAGCAGGTGCGGGATGTTTACCTGGAGTGGATGTTCCGTCACATATGATGATCTGATGGTCTGCTGCGTTGCTGTTTTGCTGTTTTGCTGCGTTGCTGTTTTGAGGATTTGAGAATGCTGCATTGCGATAGCTTTGGCTTATAGATGCCGGTCAGGGGAGTTCCGGCAGAAAGGGAAAACACTATTATGGGGAATCTGGATAATCTGGAAGCGTTTAACGAGCTGGACAGGGGCAGCGTGGACAAGCAGAGAAAGCTCATCCGTGCCCTTACCATGCCCTACGAGACGGTGTATGGCGTCAGCATGGATACGGGGCTTTGCACCTGCTATCGCATGAGCGAGTCCATGAATGAGTTTTATGATGATGTGAATATTGAGAGCGATTATGAGGACAATATCAGAAGGTATGTGGGCAAGGATGTACTGGATGAGGATAAGTGCCTCTTTGATGATATCTGCTCTATCCGCCAGGTCAAGCGGATTTTTTTTCGCAAGCAGATGCATTATATCAACTACCGGGTGCTGCGAAACGGCAGGATAAGGTATCTGCAGTGCCTGCTGGTGAAGCCGGATAACGAGGAAAATGAGTTTGCGGTGGCTTTCAAGGACATCAATGAGGAAAAGAAGCTGGAGATTGCCCAGCAGCAGCGGATTGAGGAAGCCGTGGAGGAGGCCCGCCGCGCCAACAGGGCCAAGACGGTGTTCCTGTCCAATATGTCCCATGATATCCGTACCCCCATGAACGGCATTATCGGCATGACGGCTATTGCCGCCAGCCATGTGGATGACAGGGAACGGGTGCTGGACAGCCTGAGGAAAATCAGCATGGCCAGCAAGCACCTCCTGAACCTGATCAATGAGGTGCTGGACATGAGCAAGATTGAGTCCGGCAAGGTGGAGCTGAAGGATGAGCCGTTCAACCTGGCCGAGCTGGTGGACAGCCTTGTGTCCATGATGAATCCCCAAATTGAGGCCCGCAGCCATACCCTGGAGCTGCAGGTGGAGGAGCTGGCCCACAGGCATGTGATAGGTGACAGCCTGCGGCTGCAGCAGGTGTTCACCAACCTGATGGGCAACAGCGTAAAGTATACGCCGGACGGAGGCTTGCTGAAGCTGGCCGTGTCGGAAAAGTCCTGCGACAGGCCGGGCCGTGGCTGCTATGAGTTCGTGTTCGAGGATAACGGCATGGGCATGAGCGAGGAATACGTCAAGCGGATTTTTGAGCCTTTCAGCCGGGCGGAGGATGAAAGGGTTGACAAGATTCAGGGGACGGGCCTGGGCATGGCCATTACCCACAGCATCGTGCAGATGATGGACGGGGATATTCAGGTGGAGAGCCGCCTGGGGAAAGGCTCGCGCTTTACGGTGACGGTGTACCTGAAGCTGCAGGAAAATGGTGCCGTGGATGATGGCACGAATTGCAAAAATGGCACAGGCTTGGCTTCCGCAGGTGGAGATGAGTCCCTGGCAGGGATTGAGAGCCTTGATTTTTCCGGGCGGCGTGCCCTGCTGGTGGAGGATAATGACCTGAACCGGGAGATTGCCATGGAGATTTTGGAGACTACCGGGCTGGCCGTGGAGGAAGCCGTTGATGGCAAGGAGGCTGTGCAGCAGGTGTCCCAGCATGAAGACGGGTATTATGATATTATCTTCATGGATGTGAGGATGCCGCGGATGAACGGATATGATGCTACCTGCGCTATCAGAGCTATGGGGATGCCTTATTGCAAGACGGTGCCCATTGTGGCTATGACGGCGGATGCCTTTGCGGAGGATGTGCGGGCGGCGAAAAATGCCGGTATGAATGAGCATGTGTCCAAGCCGCTGAACTTTAAGCATCTGGGCATGGTTATGAGGAAGTTGCTTAAATAAATTTCAGTTTGTCGTAGTGCTTGATCGTTACTTTGGCGATATATGCGAGTTTTATTGATTAGTGCAGGGGAGCTGTCAGAAAAATATTAGCAGATATTCAATGGTCGGAGAGGCAATGCCAATGCAGGCACGCTCGCGCTACTATCCACGCCTAGCGGATGCTAAGCTCTTGCTGCGCCTACGGCTTGCAAGTCGCTAAGCACCGAGGCGCGTCTCAGTGCCTTGCATTGGCACCGCCTTCTCCGCCCATCGCATTATCTGCTAACAGTTACAATCCTGCGACAGCTCCCCACTTACTTATCAGCAATCCCTTATATTTTGCCATAGCAACATAATGATACTTTACGAGCAAGCCTGAAAAGGGGGCGACAGGAAGCTGACGAAGCCTGCAACTGCCAACCGCTGTATAAACGTACAGTGCAAACAACTCTGCTTATAATAGCAGGTTGCCTTGCATAGTTGTTGGCAGTATCAGGTCTCGTCAGCTCCTAGCTCCCCTATTTCAGGCTTATTCGTAAAGCTGTATGGGGCACTATGGCAACAAATAAT
>JBJDWY010000047.1:0-16126 GCA_051866255.1 Anaerovibrio sp.
TGATAATATTTCTTGATTAGAGAAATGTTCAATTTCAACTTGCAATTTACGAAATTCTAAAATTCTCAGCAAGCATATATTTGTTGCTGGTGTTACAGGCAGCGGCAAAACTACTACCTGTCATAGGCTGTTATACGAGATTAACAATAGCGATGATGGCAAGAAAATTCCATTCATGGTCATAGAGCCGGCTAAAACAGAATATCGTACTTTAGTACGCAATAGAAATGAGTTTGGTGATGTGGCTGTGTTCACCCTGGGAAAAGAAGGAACCACACCATTTAGGCTAAATCCTTTTGAACTGGTAGAAGGTGAATTGATTACCAGCCATGTTGATATGCTGAAGGCTGCCTTTACATCGGCATTTCCGATGGAAGCCTCTATGCCACAGCTTTTAGAGGAGGCTATTTATAATTGCTATGAAGCTATGGGCTGGGATATTGAAACAAACGAATATCTGAGGGAGGCAGAAACCGGCAATCCGTTTAAGGATAGTAATGTAGATGCGTTTCCTCAGTTATCTGATTTATTGCAGGCCTTGCGGGAGGTTGTAGATAACAAGGGCTTTGGTTTGGAGCTGAAGCAGAATTATATAGGATCTTTGGTAAGCCGCTTGTCAAACCTGGTATTGGGCTCTAAAGGCTTGATGTTAAATTGCCCTAGGTCAGTGGATTTTTCTTATCTTGCCAAGCACAATGTTGTGCTGGAGTTGGAGGAAATAAAATCCGGCGAGGAAAAATCCTTTATTATGGGCTTAATTCTCAGCCGCATGGCAGCTATAATCAAGGCCGAGCATAAGAAGAATAACCATTATCGTCATGTAACATTGGTGGAGGAGGCCCATAGGTTGCTGTCCAAGGTGGAGTATGGAGACAGTGGAGCAAAGAAAAATGCTGTAGAGGCATTTACTGACCTTTTGGCAGAGGTGCGAAAGTATGGTGAAGGATTGGTTATTGTTGACCAGATTCCTAACAAGCTGACTTCGGAAGTTTTGAAAAATACAAATACCAAGATTATCCACCGCATTTTAGCAAGGGATGATAAAGAAGCGGTAGGCGATACCATGCTGATGAATGATAAGCAGAAGGAGTATTTGTCCGCCTTGGGGGTAGGTGATGCCGTTATTTTTACGGAGATAACGGATAATCCTGTCAATGTGCATATTAAGCCGTTTACGGATACTAATGAGGAACAGGTGGATGATGGGGAGGTGAAAAAGAATTTTGAGCTGATAAAGGATAAGTTAGGTGATTGCTATGGCAGGATAATCAATAATTCAATCTTAAAAAAATACTCTGAATTGAAATTATGGTTATCCAGGCCGGGCACTGATAGGTTGCTGAGAGAAGCAAAAATCATTTATGAGCACATAGCTGCATACGCGAATAAAACAGAATTCAGCAAAAATGATTTTTGGGAAACATTGGTTATAAAAGGAGAGATTTTTGATGGCAGTCGGTATAGCAATTTTATGAAAGATTATACGAGCTATATTGCGTGCAGAAATTCTCTGAGTAAATTTTTTGCAGAAGAATTTTCTGATGTTATTACATTGGAGCGAATTGCTGAGTATAAGGAAACCAACTATTTATTAGTATTTGGGAAAAACAAATAAGGAGGAGTTTGTTATGTTTGGAATTTTGTCTGTTGTTAGCAGTGTACTGCCTGGTTTGGGAAGTGTCCTTGGAAATGTATTGAAGGTGGGAATTCAGGCTTTGAATGCATTGTCAAAAGGATTGACTGCTTTTGGCAATGCTCTTGGATTGTTTGAGACTGATGACCCTGAAAAATTAGGCACTAAGCGTATTCAGGCAGAAGAAGCAGGGATTGAGCCTGAAAATTATGATACTTATGATGAGTATTTAAAGGCAATTGATGATTTTGAGATTGATGAGGAACGGGCTTCAGAAATTTCTGTAGAAGATAAGTTGGTAAAGGCTGCCCAGCATGCATTAGAAGCCGTGGATAATAAATATCCAGAAGCGAATGCAGAAATGCTGGCGCGAGGAGCCTTGAATGTGCCGGAATTTTACAGTGATGATGCTCGCTTTACAGAGTTGGCTAAATTAGTGGCGAACGATCCAGAAAAAATAAATCTCATAGGAAAATTGCTTTGTGGCGAATTGGAAGGCGATGAATACTATGATGCAATCGATATGGTAATATCAGCAGAGCAGGCTGCAAATCCGCAGCTTTCTATAGATGAAGTAAAGGAAAAAATGCAGAATTTGTTGGCAGAAACTGATAGGTGAGGAATAAATGGAGACATTTTTGTTAATAGTAAAGAGAAATACATTTACAGTATATAAACCGGAAAGAAATTATGAACTGCAGTATATCAATGGCGAGCCATCATTTCCGTATGAGATGAACCGGGTAACAGATTATTTACAGAATTTATTCGGAGCATTGGCAGAAGAATATAATCTGGCTTCCGAGCAGGATATCAGGTGTAGTGTTATCTTTTGTGGTGATGAAAGTATTGAGGAGATTTTGAAACAATATTTTAAGAACGAGCAAAATGCGACAGATGAAACCTTTATCTGCTTAAGCACTCTGATGGAGAAGATTTATAATAAATTTTCTTCCTGCAAAGAGATTATGATAGATTTATATGGAATTAACTATGATGGTGTTAATTATCATACCAGTAAGTCAGGTGGCCTAATGAAGCGGGATTTCAAGCTGTTGGCATATACAATTAAGGATGCAGATATCATAAATGAAATTTAGTGGGAGAATAGCGATGATAAAATGTCTAAAATGTGACAAGGATAATCAGGATAGCAGATATTTTTGCAGTAAATGCGGGGCGTTTCTCAGGGCAGATGGGATTGGCAGCAAAGAACTGATAACTTTGCCTGAAATGAAAATGATGCGAATATTAGAAAATTTAAAGGAAACTCCGCATCATAAAATAGTTTGGGACAATGTTGTAGATAGTTATGTGGATAATGTAGAAAAATATAAAGCACTGTATGAAATTGATGATATAAGAGAAAATTATAATAGCGGTCTGGCAAGAAAAATGGAAAATTTTTTAGAAACCTGCCGCAACAGCGAATTTCAGATAGCTTTTGTAGGAACTATTAAAACAGGTAAGTCTACCCTTATTAATGCCCTTCTTGGCAAGAATTATGCGTCTATGTCGGTAACACCGGAAACGGCAGCCTTGACAAAATTCCGTAGCAGCGAAAAAGATTATATCAAAATAACATTTTATGATGAGGCAGAATGGGAGAAACTTTGGAATTCAATGAGCTCAAGTGCAGATAAATTTATGGAGGAGTATAATCGTCTTAATGCTGCGGATTGCTTGAAAGATTATATTGGCAGGAAAACATTGCAAAAGTATGTAAAAAACAGTGAAATAGAGGAAGAGTTAAAGCCTTGGACATCCTCACAATATCCGCAGCATTATTTCGTGAAGGAGGTCGAGGTAGGTATTTCCAATTTACCAGCAGCCTTTCCAACTCAGGTAGTTTTTGTAGATACGCCTGGCTTATCTGATCCAGTGGCTTATCGTTCCGAGATTACCAGGAATTATATTCGTAGGGCGAATGCGGTATTTGTTTGTGTGGAAGCGCAAAAATTACAGCAGGCAGAGATGGAAACTTTGTATTCGGTATTTTCTTTCTCTAAGCATAATAAGAAAAAAGTACATGTAATTGCTACTCACTGGGATAATCTTAATCGGCCAGAAATAGATTGGATACAGCAACGTGATTATATGTATGATCAGCTTACTGGTCCGGCTTGGTTCGACACTTTGGAAATGGCGCAGGAAAATATAACCTATGCATCTGCTTATATACATAATTTATGCAGAGATTTCAACGATATGGACATGGCAGAACGTCAGATGGCTCAGGTGAATTTGACAAAGTTTTTATTGAATTATACAACTATAATGAAGAATCCTGCTGATGTTATGTCACCGGAAAAGTACTTGGATTTTATGCAGGAAAAAGCTAACGTGCAAACAATTTACAAAATCATTCAGGAACGCCTAGTGGATAATTATAAAGAGGTTTTAGCAAAAGATATTGCAATTCAATATCAGGATATTATTCATGGTTTAAAACGTGCTGTCAGGGAATCACGCGCGTTGAAAAAAGAACTTTTAGAGACTGCTCAGGCAGGCTTGCAGGAACGCCGCAAAAAGGTTGAAGAAAATAAAAAGGCATGTGAGGAAATTAGGGCATGCCAGGAGCAGCTGCAGGCATATATTAAGAATGTAGATGTAAGGACAAATAATAACCTGCAAAAGATTTTAGCAGCTATGGATAGAAAGCCGGATCCAGATTATATGGTAAAGGGGAAAAAATTATATGATGGTACGTTAAAATCAATTAAAAAATTTGTATTTGGTAAATAAATATGTACTTAAAAGAAATCAAGAAAATTCTTGGATTTGATATTATTGGCAATGCAGACGAGCAGGTTAAGGGAATAACTTTTGCCTATCGTGCTGAAGATGATGATATTGCTATTATAGATGTACAGAGTCAGGCAACGACAACAAAAGCAAAAGTTTTACTTACAAATCGCATGTTGTTGGGGACGGGCAAGGTGGTTGTTTTGTGTAATTGTCCTGTATATAAGGCAGCAGATGAAATCGCCAAGCTTTTTGTTCGTTTGGAAGAATATGAGGATTACAAAGTTCAGCCAGAGTACATATTGCAAGCCGGACATTATCTTTTAGGTAAAAATACTGTTGTAGGGAAAGGCACCTCGATAGGTGCCTTGGCTACGATTGGTTCGGGGGTGTGTATAGGCAAAGATTGCCGGATTAGTGAGCATGTTTATATCGCAGCTGGCTCATATATTGGTGACAACGTTGTAATCAGATCTGGTGCTAGAATTGCTTCACCAGTATTTTTTAGGTATGACAAGTATCCGGCGAATGACTTTGTGGGGTATGGCAAGGTGATTATTGAGGATAATGTTACTATCGGTACGAATACTATTATTCAGCGCGGCAGTTTTTCTGATACGGTTATTGGTCAGGGTACTGGTATTGGTGATGGAGTAGTTATTGGGCATGATGTGAGGATTGGTAGATATTGTCGTATTGTGTCTCAGGCAGGTATTGCGGGAAATGTTATATTGGGAGATGGTGTTGAGGTTTTGGGACAGGCAGGTATTGCTGAAAATATCAGGGTAGGCAGTGAAGCGGTCATTAAGGCAAAAAGTCTTGTAAGCAAGAATGTACAGGACTGTGAGGTTATTTCGGGCTTATATGGCAGAAAACATACTGAAGAACTGCGTTTGCAGGCGAAATTAAGAACGATATTATAGAACGATTTTTAGGAGGTTTATTATGGGTGGATGTTGTGTTGGTGATTGTTGTGTGGGCAACTGCGGTTTTTGTTGTGTTATGGATTTCGGCAGTAGTAGTTGTTGTGTAGGGCATACTACAGTTAGTAACGATAGTGCTGCGCATACGAAGAAAATAAATGAGGCTTTTAGCAAGATGAAAGAGGAATTTGAGAATAAGGGGGCAGCGCAGGAACAGACGATTATTGATCAGGTAAACGAAAGTATGGACACTTTTATTGATGAATTAGAAAGGATGAATAATACCAAGTTTTCTGGCAGAGCATTAAATATTAATGTGCAGGCTATTCGTCAAAAAAGGCAGGAACTTTCCAAGGAAGTAGTTGGTTTTATTGGGACACGTTTGCATGATAGAATCGTCACAACTGATCCAGAATTAGCACCAATGCTCAAGGAAAAAGATGACAAGAAACGCAATGCGAATGTAAAAAGATTTTGCGAGAAGATTTTGCAGGAAGCAAAAAATGATTTAAAGGCACAGGTTAGAAAAACTGTGCAGGCTCAACAGGACGTTGTAAGGAAAGAGCTTGAGAGCAGGCTAGCTGAAATCAATAACAGTTTGAAAAAATCTACTGATGCCTATAATGAGCTTTTAGAAGCTAATGAGAAAAATGACCTGGAGCAGGAACGTCTCAAACTGCAATATATGTATGAATATGATATATATAATGTAATTGGTGATAAAATAGGTGTATTTGATGATATAAAGGTTGGTGTGCGCTCAAATGGTAAGAAAGTCAAGGTTAGGGAGCAAGGCGAGTGAGAGTCATCTGCTAAAGTTGATGTCTGATTTAATAGAGTGTAATAAAGCTGTGTTTAATGAACTGAATACAATCAAGCAATCCCAGCGTGATATGCACAGGAAGCTGCAGGAAATCTCACTCAAAGTAGAAGCTATCAATCCGGAGGAATTGTCAGAAATCAGCAAGCAGGTGAAAAAGCTGCAGCTGATGGCGGAGGGAGTGGAAGAATCCGCAAGGCTGATTATGCTGTCCTCTGTAATGAATGAATTGGATGAAGTGGTGGGTAATAAATAAAAATGTATAATATAGTTTCACCTGATGAAAATATCATTAAGCGGATTGCTTTTTTTGCTAATGATGAAACGGATTTTTGTGAATATAAAAATACCAGGAATTTGTTTCAGCGGATAGCTGAAAATGATATCCCGCTGGCAGATTTTTATAAGCAATCGGAATATAATTATTGCGAGAAGTCAGCTAAACGATGCCTGATATATAATCCTCTGTATAATACAATGGTAAGCCTTGCACCTGAAGAATACCAGCAGTATATAGGGAAAATTGGTGTTGATGAGGCTGAAGAAAAGTTTTTTGTGCAAAATGGCTTATGGGTTAAGGATAGCTTGGATGAGAAAAAAGGTTATAGCCGTATGGCAAAAATGATGCATATATATTCCTCACCAGAGCCGACTTTGATTTTAGCAACTACTCAGAAATGTAATGCCCATTGTGCATACTGTTATGAAAAAGGTGTTGAGCATAAAGATTTTCCAGCTGATAAAATTGATAAGCTGGTGCAGTTTATTAGTCATCTGGATTGGCATAAGGCCGTGCATATAACCTGGTTTGGCGGAGAGCCTTTGATGAATGTGCCTTTTATTGATGAAGTGGCTCAAAAACTGGGCGAGGCAGGTGTGCCATTTTATTCTTCCATGATTAGCAATGCCAGCCTTGTGACAGAAAAGCTTGTTCAAGAGCACTTTGCTATGTGGCGCATGAAGCATATACAGATTACGCTGGATGGCACAAAGGACGAATATGAACGCATAAAGGCTTATAGTGATAAGGAAAATGGGAAATTTGAGAATATTATCGACAATATAGGCTTGATTGCCAGACATGGTACATCTGTTGACATAAGGATTAATATTGACAGCAATAATATTGACGATACCGTCAAGCTGTTTCATCAGATGGAAGATATTTTTATTAACAATGATAAGGTGCGATATTATCCGGCATTTATAAATGGTTCAGTTTGTGATGTGCCTGTTGAGATGCGTGTGGATGTGCTTTATGATATACTGAAGCAGATGCAAAATCCTGCAAAAATTATGTCTGTTAATCGTTTATATAATCCACCTTTGAATGCCTCTTGCCACAGGGCGCAGCCTAATGCATTTGCCATAGATGCTGATGGAAATATTTATAAATGTGAGCATGATATTGGAAGATGCAATAACAGGCTGGGAGATGTTGAGCAGGGCTTGTATGGTGAAGATAGCAGGAAAAATCCACCGCAATTACGAAAAGAGTGTGAGGATTGCGTTTTTTCGCCAAAATGTTATGGCGGATGTGAATCCAACTATTTAAAGTCTGCTGATCCGTGTATGGTGGATAGGTACATTATTCCGGCATATATGCGTGTTATATTGGACAAGTAAACAAAGGGGGATATGATGGTGATGACCGAGCAGGATTATGGAAGTAAGGATTTTTTGGCAGAGCATACCTTGTATTGTCAAAAAGCCTATAAATTAGAAAAAGGTGTCAAGCTTGAAGGTCTGTTGAATGAAATTGTAACCAGGCCCTATTGGGAAAAAGTTTCTAAGTGGATGATGAAGGATATGGAGAAAGTTTCTGTTAAGAATTACTCTGGCGGTGGGATGTTAAAGTCAATGCTGTCAGTAGGGCGCATTCCTACGAAATCTTGGACAAAAGAAAATGACACGGTGGGATTTGTTGATATTAGCAGTAAAAAGAGCAAGATGTATGCTGCTGAAATCGTAGTAGGCAGGGTTTATGTGAATATTGCAGATGATGTTTTGCTGGTGAGAGCATGTAACTTGCTGGCACCTAATCCTAATATTTTGACGGACGTTTCAATATCTGCTAGTGGCATGGAAACAGAATACAGAAAAATGTGTGAAAATTGCAGTGATCAATACAACCAGTATTTTTATGGTGATTTATTCCGTGATTTGGATATGTACGTGGAGAGGATGCACAAAGCATATCAGGATAATGTATGCCCGGTATGTGGTGAGGCAATCGCAGGTAAAGGCAGGTTTTGTGCGAATTGTGGTGCGCCATTGGAATAAAAAACTCAAACCCAAAACAGTTTTTTATGATATCAATGTTAGTCAAATTGCAATGAGAAAGGAGTGGAGATAAATATGGGATTATTTGATTTAATAAATCCGTTGTCACCTATAAAACTAACTAAAAAGATTTTAGATAGTGATGATATGGATTTAGAAGAATTTGGAGAAAAATTATTGTCAAAACCATATAGACCGGGAGGCATTTTTATAAATGCTATTGACCTTATAGAACCGGAAGAAAATAGAAAGGCTGTTTATGGTGACGTTATAGGTGTGAAAAGAAAGATGGGATATAAGCACTTTGGTGTGTATATAGGCAAGGGAAAGGTTATACATTATGCGTCAACATCAGGTGATTTTTGTGGCAATATTTGTATACATGAAACTACGCTAAATAACTTTCTCGGTGAAGATGATGAATATTTTATTTTGGAATTTCCGTCTGTATACGGTAGTCCGAAAGAGGTTAATACCAAGTTATCGGATAAAATAGTAAATGATTTGTTAAATATTCGCCCAAGCATGAGAAAGGTATTGCGATTTTTGAAAAATAGTAGCGAATACCATCTGTATTCTCCAAAAGAAACAGTACGCAGAGCCAGGTCGCGATTAGGTGAAAGCAGTTATAATCTGGCAACCAACAATTGTGAACATTTTGCTATATGGTGTAAAACTGGTATATCTGAGTCACATCAGGTGAATGCTTTGCTGGGCGGTTGAGCTTTGACAGTAAGAAGTTATGTTGGAATGATGAATTTACATTTATGCGTATACAAGGATTTTGTGTTTTCCGCCTTTTTATCTTCTGCCGAACAACATTTTAAGGAACTGTGCTATGTTATGGTGTGGAAAGGCTAAGTAAAAATAATTATTATCAGACAGACATAATATGTCCTTCTAACTGTATATAATGTATCTAGAAAATGATTTTTAGTTCACTATATACATGGGAGGCGGATTATTATGGGCTGGTTTGAGGATTTTTTTGATGATACTTTGGATGTGGTGGCTGATGCTGTAGTGGGAGTTTCTTGTGCGGCGATTGATACTGCTGTCAAGGCACGTCAGGCAGGGGTGATGTTTCCTCCGGGGGAGGCTGTAGCGGATTTTTGGGATGTGGATATGGATGATGCGGTATCCGCTGCTGAAAATCAGGGGCAATACCTGCCTGATGAGGATGTTGATACGGATGAGGATGAGGAAATAGATGAATATGTGTCAGAGGAAGACGCTGGGCTGGTCGAAGCTATATCGGATTTGGAGAATGAACCAGATAAGAATCAGTAAACTTGTAAAAAAATAATTTTGAAAAATGCAGCCGTGCTTTCGCGCAGCTGCATTTTTTATACAAGGGTAAATTTTCATTATTGCTATTACATTTATGGCATCTATTTTAATTGCCTTCTGTGATTAGAATGATTATAATTTGATTAGAATAGTGATTAGAGAGATTAAGCAGTGAAAGGAGTATGAGATATGCCTACTGACAGCGCCATACGGCAGATGATAAAGGAGTCGGATGGCGATAGCTATGAAGCCATGCGCTCCTTGGAGCAGGAGCTGACTTTTGCCTGCGCAGAAAAAGAATTTGTCAGGCATGGATTGGAATTGGGGCAGGCGCAGATGAAAACGTTGGGCATGCTTACTGGGGAGGATATTTTTACCAATGTGGCGTATCTGCTTTCTGACCAGTGTACTGTGTCTATCAAGCTGGCGACTTTTGCAGGTTCAGGCAGATTGGAGTTTCAGGACAGGCGGGAGTGTAGCGGCTCCCTTTTTGCACAGCTGGAGAAGGCCTATGCGTACATTGATATGCACAACAAAAATCGTTCATCTTTTCAGGGGCTGTATCGCATTGATACGAGGGATTATCCGGAGGATGCCTTGCGGGAAGCACTGCTGAATTGCTGCGTACACAGGGATTACGCCTTTAGTGCCAGCACGCTGGTAAGTATTTTTGAAGACAGGATGGAGTTTGTATCTGTAGGCGGCTTGGTGGATGGCATTGAATTGGAGGATGTGCTGCTGGGGCTGTCTGTGTGCCGCAATCCCAAGCTGGCTGCTATATTTTATCGCCTTGATTTGATTGAGGCTTATGGCACGGGGCTGAGGAAAATCATGCATGCCTACGATAAGGCTGAACGCAAGCCGCAATTTCAGGTTACTGGCAACGCATTCAAAATCATTTTGCCCAATACATCTTCTCATGTAATGGCAGGTGAAACAGTCTGTGAAAACTCTGCTGGTATAAGCACGCTGTACTCGGCTATGGATAAGCCGGAAGCAGCCGTCATGAGCATGCTGGAGGCACGGGGCACGATTATCAGAAGCGAGGTTGAGCGGCAGCTGGGCATCAGTCAGGCTAGTGCTATCCGGCTGCTGAAGTATATGAACGAAAATGGGATGATAAAGCGTGTGGGGAGTGGCAAGTCAACGCGATATGTGAAGCCTCAAAAAAAATAATATGCAATATTCTGATTCATTACAATGCCAGCTTGATGGCAAACAGCATAAATATTATGCCGAAGCATTTTTGAATGCAGGCAACGCGGTTAGCGGACTGGCAGAGCCATGATTTTGCCGAGCCTCCCAGAATGCCGTAAATGGAAAAAATAATAAATGTCAGCAGCATGAAAAGCAAACCTAGCATGGCACTGCTGGTGGCGTAGTGAGGACTGTCTGTGCTGATATACTGGGGCAGGAAGGAAAAGAAGAAAAGGGTAAGCTTGGGGTTGAGCAGGTTGATGAGAATGCCTCTGCGAATAATTGCCTGGCCAAGGCAGGAGGTCTTCATTTCAGTAAAAGCCCCTGCATTTGTACTGGTCATCATGCCCCAGCCTATATAAATGAGATATAAAATACCGGCGTATTTGATGATGGCAAAAAGCGTGCTATTCATCTGTAGAAGCAATGAGGTCAGGGCAATGCTGGCGCACAGATGTGGGAGTATGCCGGCGGTACAGCCGATAACGGCATAGATGCTTTTCCATCGCCCTTCGGTCATGGCTACGGATAAGGTATATATAACGCCGGTGCCGGGCAAAAGTACGATGATGATTGATGTGATGATAAATGTGTAGGTATCCATATTTTTCCTCCTGAAAATAATATTTTGGTAATTATCTGCGGAGAAATTTATTTTATCTCCTGCTTGTGCTATGATTGTAGCATTAAGAATGTGGTATGGTAAGTTCCAATTTATAATAACTTTTTAGGAACCACTTTGCAGAAGATGGAGGCGTTGTTGTGTGGATTACATTGGACAGAAATAGTGAAATTTCTTTGGAACGGCAGATTTATCAGGCAATACGTCATATGATACTGGGCGGCAGGCTGGCAGAGGGGGAGAAGCTTCCTTCTACACGGAGGCTGTCGTCAGAGCTGGCTGTGTCCAGAAATACTGTCATCGGGGCATATAGCCAGCTGATAGCTGAAGGTTATTTGCAGTCCCTCCATGGCTTTGGGACGATGGTGGCAGAGGGGCTTTGCTATGAGGAGCTTGCGGAGGAAATTTCCCGTCATGTTGCCGACAGGCAAAAAAATGTATCTGTATGCAGCCGGGGAAAGGTATCGGAAAAAAATATTGCTGCTCCTGCTGCCGGGAGGCATGCCGAAAAAATAATTGATTTTTGTACCGGGATACCTGCGCTGGAATATTTTCCCGGCAGGGAATGGGGCAGATTGTATCGGGAGGTATGCGATACGATTCCTGCGGCGGCGTATGGCTATGGCAAAACCTTCGGTGTGGGCGAGCTGAGAGAAAGCATTGCAGAGTATATGTACAGGCTGAGGGGGATGGACTGCCCTGCTGAACGCATTATGATTACGACGGGGGCAACTCAGGGGCTTTCCCTTATTTCCAGGGCATTGGGCAGTGAGGGGAAAAAGGTTTTGCTGGAGGAGCCTACCCATAAGGGATTGCGTGAGGTAATCCGTATGGCTGGCTGTCGTGTGGAGGGGATACCGGTGGATGAGCATGGCATGTGTACCAGCAATCTGCCTGATAGTGAGGATATTGGATTTATCTATGTGACGCCATCCCATCAGTATCCCTTGGGAAGCGTGATGTCTATTGCCAGGCGCCTGGAGCTTATTCGCTATGCGGAGCAGCATGACTGCTATATTGTGGAGGATGATTATGACGGCGAGTTCCGCTATGAGGGGCAGCCGGTCAGCTCCCTTTATGAGCTGAAGCCGGAGCGGGTTATCTATCTGGGTTCCTTCAGCAAAATTCTGGCACCTGCCCTGCGCCTTGGCTTTATGATGCTGCCGGGGCAGATGCTGGACAAGTGTGCAAGGATAAAAATGTATTCTGATGTGAATACTGATGTGCTGGGGCAGTATGTGCTGAACCTGTTCATTCAGCGTGGCGGATTTGCCAGGCATATCTGGAAAATGAAAAAGCTGTATAGCCGCAAAAGAAAATTATTGCTTAGGGAATTGTCGGCCAGCTTTCCGGATGGTTTTTCGGTGCTGGGGCATGCCACTGGGCTGCATGTGGTAATAAAATTCCATAAGCACAGCTTCGATAGCAGTACGGAGAGGGATTTGTTGGCAAGGGGTGTAGGCATCCACAGGCTGGCGCCGTTTTATATGTCCGGGGGTGGAGCAGGTAGTCACGAAATTGTTATGGGGTATGCTCATTTGCCTGATGAGGATATCATAAAGGGCATAAAGGTCTTGAAGGACTATTTTTCGTCTGCTGAGATAAATCTTCCATGAAAATCGTCATGGTATAAATTTTCATAAAAATCGCCGCTGCCGGTGTCTGCCCGGTTGGCGGCGATTTTGCTGCTTGCTTGCAGTTTATATTTATAGCAAAGTTATGTATCCTGCTGATTGGCTTTATTTGGTTATTTTAATTCCTTTATGGTTGAGGCAATAATTTTGGCGGCATGGCGCAGCTCGTCCTCCGTATGGGTTGCCATGAGGGCTGCCCGGAGCATGGCATGATTTTTGGATACGGTCGGGTAGCGGATGGCGGAGATGTAGATGTTTTTCTGGCGCAAGGCAGCGGCGGCCTTGAGTGCCAGTTCCTCATCGTGGAGGATAATCGGCACGATGGCGGTTTCGCTATTCGCCTCAATGCCATGTGCTTGCAGCTCCTGGCAGAAAATACGGGTATTTTGCTGTAATGCCTGTGCCATCTCAGGCTGCTCCGTCAGAAGCTGCAGTGCCTGCTTGGCGGCGGCAAGCACCGCCGGTGCCAGGCTGGTGGAAAAAATATAGCTGCGAGCCGTATTGCGGAGATAATCAATCAGCAGCTGGCTGCCGCAGGCATACCCCCCTTCGGCGGCAAGGGCTTTGGACATGGTGCCCATGAGAATGTCAGGCTTTTCTGCCAGGCCGAAATGCTCCACAATGCCCCTGCCTGTTTTGCCGATAACCCCTGTGGAGTGCGCCTCATCCACCATAGTCAGCACATGATATTTTTTGGCCAGCTCCATGATGCGGGGCAGGTTGGCAATATCCCCGTCCATGCTGAACACGGCATCGGTGACAATCATTCCTTGGCAGCCATTGTATTCCTGCAGCTTTGTTTCCAAATCTGCCATATCATTGTGAGCGTAAATTACGGTTTTGGCATGGCTCAGGCGGCAGCCATCAATGATGCTGGCATGGTTTTTTTCATCGCTGAAAATAATGCTGTCCTTGATGCCCATGGCGGAGATAATGCCCACATTTGCCATGTAGCCTGTGTTAAAGATAATGGCCGCTTCGGTTCCTTTGAAGTGCGCCAGCTTCCGTTCCAGCTGGTTGTGCAGGGGCAGGGTGCCGGTGGTCAGCCGGGAGCCGCCGGAACCTGTGCCGTAGATTGCTGTGGCATTTTGGGCAGCGGCTATGACATCAGGATGGTCGATGAGCCCCAGGTAATCATTGGAGGCCAGCATCAACTGATCCTGGCCGTTGCAGGTAACGTGTGCCGCCTGGGCGGAGGAAATTTCTGTGGTGGTGCGGTAAAGATGGCGATTTTTTTTCTCTGCCAGAATATCCGCGTATACCTGCCAGGGATTTTTATGGCTGTTTTCTTTTAATGTGCCATTTTTTATATTTTCTTCGGGATGTGATGTGGCATAGCTTGGCATGGCAGATAGCACCGGCTTTTCCGGCACATTTCTTACCAGTACATGCTGCTGTTGCAGGTAGCGGATGCATTCTGCTACATCTTCGCGAGGCCCCCGGTACAGGAAAATCCGTCCCCCGTCAGGGCAGCCCATAGGCTTTAGCTTGGTAATCCTCACATATCCCTTGCTGTGGGTGGCGATATAGCCGGTTACATAGTCCGGGTCATCTGACATGCACAGCTCGGCAATGATATGCGGCGCGGAAATAACCTTGCTGGCAAGGACGATGGCTTCCTGAAAGTGATTTTTGCAGTCGGAGGCGCTGCGGCTGGCAGAATGTTCTGCATCCATATAGGTGGCGCGGATGCCCCGTGCCTGGTCAGGCTCCAGCCGTTCCAGGGTATCTGCATCCAGCAGCATGGCGCCACGCATACTGTAGGTATCCTTGAACATGGACATGATTTTTCCGGCTTTGTCCGGGGTGATGCCAACTTCTGTCAGTCCCTCTGCCATGGCTTTTTTTCCCTCATCTGCGGTGGCTGCCTCATAGGTGGACACCGGCAGGGCATCAATGTATTGCAGGTTTTCTGGCTGGATTTCTTCGATTTTCAGATTGACAAAATCAGCCTTGCCCTTGGCATGGTGCAGGGCTCTTTGCAGCAGGGCATCCATCTGTGCAGTCAGCTCGGACGCCCTCAGTATTTTTTCTGCGCCCGAGACATGTTCCTGTGTACCGTTTTCGTGCCTGCTGGCACGCATTTTCAAGCTGTAAATTGACATGGCAATTCCCCTCTTTATTATTTCTCTTATGATGTTCCTGTTTTTGCTTTTGCTGCTTTGTGTCGCAATAATCAATTGTATGATGATTTGCCACTATCTGTAGGTGTATTTCATATACTTATGATAGGTATTTTTTGGCAAATTGTCAACTGAAATAAAATAACAGGTTGACAATGGTTAACCAAAATATTATGCTTTAGTTAACGCATTTGCTACAAGATAACATAGGAATATTGTTATGCAATTGGTTGGAGAGGAGTTTGTGCTGTGAAAAAACCATTTTTGAAAGCGTCAGATATTACGGATATTGCCATGCTGGCGGCACTTTTGACGGTAGCCGGGGCCATCAAGCTGCCCAGCCTGCTGCCGGGGCTGGAGTTTCAGATTTCGGCACCCTTGGCGGTAGCCATTTGCTTTGTCTTTGGTTTCAAAAAATATATTTTGGTGGGAATTTTATCCAGTGCCATCAGCCTGGCACTGGGAACCCATAATTTCTTTAATGTGGCGATTGCAATGCAGTTCCGCCTGATGGTGGGATTGGTATATGTGCTGTGCGGCAAGCATTACTGGTCTATAGCTTTGTCTGGCCCGATTGGTACATTTACGGCACGGATTACCCTGGGGCTGGTATTGGGCAAGGGTGTATGGGCACTGGTGGCAGCTGCCCTGCCGGGCATGGTTTTTACCTTCATTACAGCACCATTTATGGTGAAGGTATTGCAGCGCATCAGTCAGTCCCGGCGTGCAATATTGCAGTAAATTTCAGTTTGTCGTAGTGGTTGATCGTTACTTCGTGCATATACTGATGATGTAGTTTGATAGTTCGTGGACTCTGTTCAGACATTTAAAAGGGACAGGTAGCGGCAGTACCCAT
>JBJDWY010000048.1:0-16112 GCA_051866255.1 Anaerovibrio sp.
TTCGGGCAGAGCCCGAAATGTTTTTAAGTGTCCAACTTCATTTTACAACTAACCGTTTTATTTTATTAGGATTATTTTTAGATAAGGCATATGAAATGACGCTAACAGACGATGCTGCTGAACAGGTTTTGAAGCTTGCTATCACTTATCAAAATGAAACCTTCTTTACAGAAGCTAAAGACATCTTGTCTTCATTTCATTTTTTTGCAGATGATAATAAAGAATTTATGAGTGACTTATTGACCATGATAGCAAATAACAATGAAATTGGTGCACTGAAAACCCTTTTAAAACAGGCTGAGACTTACGTTGCTAATTATGATACATGGCAAGTAAGCTTGGAAAATGAATACGGCATGGCTATAGATAATTACTGGCTTCAAGAGTTTTTTTATCATGGTTATCCTTTCTATTTAGATGGAAATTTCCTTCACAATTATTTTGTTTATCTACTCAGTTATAAGGTATGGGAGATAGTGCTCTATGGCTATCTTCATGTACTTGGCCGTATGATGACAAAGGATGAATTTATTAATCTTATAGGAACATATAGCACAATTATGGATCATCGGAAAATGTTCCTGCCAATAATCGAAAAGAAAGCTGCTGAATGTGAGATTGAGCCAATAAAAGCTATGCAAATGTTATTGAGATTGAGATGATTGATTTTTAATTGGAATAAACTTGGCTATAAGGTGTAAAAGTTAACAGACGGAGGTAATGATAAGATATATCCTTCATTATTACTTCTGTCTGTTTTTATGTATATTTTTCGAAAATACATTCTAACATTCATCAAAAGTGGTATAATGTTTGCAGAAAAGCTTTTCGTATTTCAATGTAAAACAAATTCACAAAATCGCTCAATTCTGTTATAATTAAGGGGATGACAGTATGGCAAACTTACAAGTACGCGACACAGTATTCTGCCGTTTTATCGGCACCGAGTCCCATCTGTTGTAGATTTTCAACGCAATCAAGCACACTCATTGAAAGTGAGGTAATTGATATGTTTGGCTTTGAATGGAACGAAAAAGAAGAACGAGAAGCCCTGCTGGAAGCTGGCGAAAACCGTGGCATAGCTCGCGAACGAATTGACTCTGCACGCAGGCTGCTTACCAATGGCATTGTGACTATGCAGGCACTGAAAGCATCGGGATTTTATTCTCACGAGGAACTGGCTGCCATAGCACAGCCGTAATGCCTCCCTTATCTAAAACACAAATACATATTTAAGCCCCAAAATCCTGTTTCAGGCATACAACTACTTGAAACAGGATTTTCTATTAGGCAATTCCATAAACTTTTGTCATTGTATTGATATTTCCATCTTTATTATTCTAAAAATGTCAATACAATGATAAAATATCAATATTTTATGCTATAATATCATTGAGGTGATAAAAATGATTAGGCGTGATGTATATATGAACCAGCTTCATAGGCTGAGAGATAAAAATATCATAAAAGTAGTTACCGGCATCAGGCGTTGTGGCAAATCTACGTTACTGCAAATGTTTCAAAAGGAACTGGCTGAACAGGGCGTAGAGAAAGAGCGCATGATTGCTGTCAATCTTGAAAGCGGTGATTTTCGCAAAATCCGTACCGCAGATGATTTATATGATTATGTGGAGCAAAAGCTGTGTGCAGATAAAACTAATTATGTTTTTTTGGACGAGGTGCAGAATGTGCCTGACTTTCAACGGGCTGTAGACTGGCTATATGCCAAACCAGGAGTTGACTTGTATCTTACAGGCTCAAATGCCTATCTGCTGTCGGGGGAGCTTGCCACCCTGCTGTCCGGGCGTCACATGGAAATAAGGATGCTGCCTCTTTCTTTTGCTGAGTTTGTTTCTGCATCGCCTGAGACCGGCAACCTGCCGCAGCTATATTCCAAATATCTCATAAACAGCTCATTTCCCGGCGTATTGGAGTATCAGGAGCAGGACGACATACGTGCATATCTTGAGGGCATCTACAACACCGTCCTCATTAAGGATGTTGCAACACGCAGGCGCATTTCGGATATAGCAATGCTCCAGAGCATTGTGGAGTTTATGTATGACAATATTGGCAACCTTTGCTCAGCAGCCAAAATTGCCGGTGCTATGACATCTGCTGGCAGAAAAATAAGCACCAATACGGTAGAAGCGTATATACAGGCACTTGTGGACAGCTTCATCCTGTACAAGGCCAATCGCTATGATGTTCACGGCAAGGAACGTCTCAAAAACGGTGCAAAATATTACGCAGCAGACATTGGCTTGCGTAATTATTTGCTTGGAACAAGCTTTGGTGATGTAGGGCATATTCTGGAAAATATTGTCTATCTTGAACTGCTCCGCAGGGGAAATGAAGTATTTGTGGGAAAGGCAGGTACATCAGAAGTAGATTTTGTCACCATTCACAATGGGCAAAAGGCGTACTACCAGGTCTCTCAGTCCGTCCTTGATGAAAACACCCTGCACCGTGAGCTTGCCCCTTTGCAGGGGATAAAGGATAATTATCCCAAGTATCTGCTGACTATGGATTATTTCCCGAATATTTCCTTTGAAGGCATCCAGCATGTCAATGTACTTGACTGGCTCTCAGCGATATGAACGCCTTGACATACTTCCCATAGCTAAGCCCAGGGGATTACAGGGAAATACCGCTATCTCATCCCAACCGATACACCGATACATAAACAAAAAATCCTGTTTCAGACATACAACCATCTGAAACAGGATTTTCTATCTTTATCTTCCTTTATCTTCGGAGCTTATTCCCATGAATTGCCTTCACGCTCTCCGCCTGCGCCACTTGCTTATGCAATATGTACTCTGTCCTGTGCCGCTTACTTGTGCAATATGTATTTTACTGCCAGATAGCCCACTCCATAGAGCAAGATCATCGGAATTGCCATCATGCTCTGGCTAATAACATCCGGCGGCGTGAACAGGGCGCCAATCACGAAGCAAACCACAATCACAACCCGGAATTTCGCCGCCAGCATGTCAGATGTCACAATGCCCATCCATGCCAGCACCAGCATGACCAGCGGCATTTCAAACAGCATGCCAAAGGGAAGCACAAAGGTCAGGATAAAATCAAAATAGCTGCCAGCCGATAAAAACGGCTGGAAATCAGCGTTGCCCATGCCAAGGAAGAAGCTCATTGCCACCGGCAGCACCAGCTTGAAGGAAAACAGCATGCCTGCTGCAAAAAGCACCACGGACACCGGCACCAGTATTGACATCATCAGCCGCTCCCGCATGGTCAGGGCCGGGAGCAGAAACGCCCATGCCTGATAAAAAATAATCGGCAGGGAGATGATGAAGCCGGAAAACAGGGTTACCTTTATATAGACAAAAAATGCCTCTGCCGGCTGCATATAGTAAAGCTTTCCTGCCGGTTCCACTAGCCACGCCATAATCCTGTCCAAAAAGCCATAGGCAACAGCTGAACCTATGGCCACGCCCAGCATGCTGTACAGGATACGCCGCCGCAGCTCCGTCAGGTGCGCCAGGATGGACATATTGGCAGCCTGTTCCTCAGGCTCAGCCTCCTGCTTTTGCACAGCTTCATACCCCTGCCCAGCATTCTCCTGCTGTACAGTCTCATGTTCCTGTACGGAGCTCTCACGCTGCACAGCCTCCTGCTCCTGCACCGCTTCCTCCTGTTGTACCGTCAGCTCATCCGGTACACTTGATACCTCTGAAGTATTTGCCATATCACTATGCCTTATACGCCATGGGCCTTACGCCTTGGTACCGGTAGACTTCTTATCCTCGTCTACAGCGGTAACATCCTCAATGATGTTTTTCTCAGCATTCTTGAACTCCCTGATGCTCTTGCCCAAAGCCTTGCCCACGTCAGGCAGCTTGCCAGGCCCGAAAACCACCAAGGCAATAACCAGTATCAAAACAAGCTCTGTAACACCAATGCCACTGAACATAAAATCTCACCTTTCAAAAACAATTTCACCGCATTATATAGCTAAAATATGAAAATAAACTGTAGCCAAAGGCTCCCTACATTTTACGCCCATTTCTCAAAAAATGCAAGCATACTATCAGGCACAATATTATTAGTGGGAAAATATGTTATTGAACATTGGTCAACTGACTGATGCACATGAAGATTTTTGCGGTTTTTGTAGAAATTTTCTGTTAATAATGTTGCTTTAAATTAGCAAAAGTAATATCATTGATTTGTAAGCATAAATAATAGCTATTTTTAGGAGATGATAATATTTCTGTTGTTGACGATATTGAAGCAAAAAAGGATATCACCAGGGACGAGCTTCAGTATCTGCTGGAGGGCAACGAAGGAGAATACCTTCGTCAGCGGGCTGTAGCCGTCAGGGAAGCCGTCTATGGGCAGGAAGTCTTTATCCGGGGACTGATTGAGTTCACCAATTTCTGCAAGAACAACTGCTATTACTGCGGCATCAGGCGTGATAACAGGCAGGCCTCCAGATACCGGCTGACCGCGGAGGAAATCCTGGACTGCTGCCGAACCGGCTATGAGCTGGGCTTTCGGACCTTTGTGCTTCAGGGAGGCGAGGATGAGTATTTTACAGATGACAGGATGTGCCGGATTATCAGCAGTATCAAGTCAAACCATCCTGACTGCGCCATTACCCTGTCCATCGGTGAAAAGGACAGGGCAAGCTATCAGCGTTATTTTGAAGCAGGTGCCGAAAGATACCTGCTGCGCCATGAAACGGCTGACGAAGCGCACTATAGAAAGCTCCATCCGCAGGAAATGTCCCTGCAGCATCGCAAGGAGTGCCTGTATGCGCTACAGGAAATAGGCTATCAGGTGGGAGCAGGCTTCATGACAGGCTCCCCGGGGCAGACTCTGGATACCCTGCATGAGGATTTGCAGTTCCTGCAGGAGCTGAAGCCTCATATGGTGGGCATCGGCCCTTTTATACCGCAGCACGATACGCCCTTTGGCAATGAGCAGGGTGGCACGGTTGCCATGACGCTTACCCTGCTGTCCATCATCCGGCTGCTGCTGCCCAATGTACTGCTGCCTGCCACCACGGCTCTTGGCACTATTGACCCGGTGGGCAGGGAAAAGGGACTCAGGGCAGGTGCCAACGTAGTCATGCCGAACCTTTCGCCCAAGGCAGTACGCAAAAAGTATGCCCTGTACGATGCCAAAATCTGCACCGGCGAGGAAGCGGCAGAGTGTATTGTGTGCTTAAAAAATCGTGTTAAAAATGCCGGTTACGCCATAGTATGTGACCGGGGAGATTATAGAAACAGGGGGATAGAAAATGTATGATGTAAAATCAATGAAGGCAGAGGAATTTATCTCCGACGAGGAAATAAAGGCAACCCTGCAATATGCCGATGAGAACAAGGACAATATGGAGGTAGTTGATGCCATTATTGCCAAGGCAAAGCTTGGCAAGGGGCTTACCCACCGGGAGGCCTCCGTGCTCCTGGCCTGCGACAACGAGGAAAAGCTGCAGGAGATTTATGATCTGGCAAGGCAGATCAAGGAAGACTACTACGGCAACCGCATAGTGCTGTTTGCGCCGCTGTACCTTTCCAACTACTGTGTCAATGGCTGCCTGTACTGCCCTTATCATCTGAAAAACAAGCATATCAGCCGCAAAAAGCTGACTCAGGATGAAATCCGCAAGGAAGTAATCGCCCTGCAGGATATGGGACACAAGCGCCTTGCCATCGAGCTGGGTGAGGACCCGGTAAACAATCCTATCGAGTATGTGCTGGAATCCATCAACACCATCTACAACATCAAGCACAAGAATGGCGCTATCCGCCGGGTAAATGTCAATATTGCCGCGACTACGGTGGAAAACTACAAGAAGCTTCATGATGCAGGTATCGGCACTTATATCCTGTTCCAGGAGACATATAACAAGGAAGCCTATGAAAAGCTTCACCCGACCGGACCAAAGCATGATTATGCCTACCATACGGAGGCCATGGACAGGGCTCAGGCAGGCGGCATTGATGATGTGGGGCTGGGCGTGCTTTTCGGGCTGGAAATGTATCGCTATGAGTTTGCCGGTATCCTGATGCATGCAGAGCATCTGGAAGCTGTACATGGCGTGGGCCCTCATACCATCAGCGTGCCTCGTGTCAAGAAGGCTGATGATATTGACCCTGATGCCTTTGATAACGGCATCAGCGATGAAATCTTCGAGAAGATTATCGCCCTCATCAGGGTTGCTGTGCCGTATACCGGCATGATTATCTCCACCCGTGAGGGCAAGGCCGTCAGGGAAAAGGCTCTTGAGCTGGGCATTTCCCAGATCAGCGGTGCTTCCCGTACCAGCGTAGGCGGCTATGCCGAGGAGGAGCCTGAGGATGACAACTCCGCCCAGTTCGATGTCAGTGACCAGCGCACCCTGGACGAGGTAATCAGCTGGCTCATCAATCTGGGCTATGTGCCAAGCTTCTGCACTGCATGCTACCGTGAAGGCCGCACCGGGGACAGGTTCATGTCCCTCTGCAAGAGCAAGCAGATCCTGAACTGCTGCCATCCGAATGCCCTGATGACCTTGAAGGAATACCTGGAGGATTATGCCAGTGAAGAAACCAGGGCAAAGGGCATGGCCATGATAGCCGAGGAGCTGAAAAAGATTCCTAACGAAAAGGTCAGGAAGATTGCCGCAGAGCATATTGCCGATATTAGCAAGGGTAAAAGGGATTTCAGGTTTTAATTATGGCAGAGTTAAATTCAACACCAAACGCGAACAGGCTTCATATAGGTATTTTTGGCAGGACCAACAGCGGCAAGTCAACGTTCCTGAATGTCCTGACAGGCCAGAGCACCTCCATCGTATCCGAAGTGGCCGGAACCACTACGGATATTGTCTACAAGGCTATGGAAATCAATCCCCTTGGCCCCTGTGTGCTGATGGACACGGCAGGCCTTGAAGATACCACGGTACTAGGGACTCAAAGGCTGGAAAAGACAAAGCTGGCCATGGACAAGGCAGAGATTGCCATCATCGTCTTTCCGTCTGATGGCAGGACGGATTTTGCCGCAGAGCTGGGGCTTTTGGATTCCTTCCGCCAGAAGGAGATTCCTGTGCTGTGCCTCATCAATATCTTCGGTGACAACGAGGCTGCGGCAGCTGCTCTCAAGGCACAGCTCAAGGGCAAGCTGAAGGACAGCAAGGTAGAAGCAATGCTGCTGGATTGCAGCCGGACAAAGGATGTAGGCAGCCTGCGCCTGGCTCTTGCCAAGCTGATGCCGGAGGACTACGACAATGAGTTCATCACAGGCAGGCTGGTCAAGGAGGATGATGTGGTGCTGCTGGTAATGCCTCAGGACATTCAGGCCCCAAAGAGGCGCCTGATTCTGCCCCAGGTTCAGACCATCCGGGAGCTTTTGGACAGGAAATGCACTGTAGTCAGCACCACGGCGGAAAAGCTGGAGCTTGCCCTGTCCCGGCTGAGTGCTCCGCCACAGCTGATTATTACGGATTCCCAGGTTTTCAAGCATGTCTATGAGCACAAACCGGCTGAGAGCAGGCTTACCTCCTTCTCCGTGCTGTTTGCAGCCTACAAGGGGGACCTTGGGTATTATATCGAGGGGGCACAGCAGATAGACCGGCTCACGGAGACATCCCGGGTTCTCATCGCTGAGTGCTGCACCCATGCCCCTCTAAAGGAAGATATCGGACGGGAGAAAATTCCACGCCTGCTTAGAAAACGCTTTGGAGAGGCCATGCAGATTGATGTGGTCAGCGGCACGGATTTTCCTGCGGAGCTATCTGCATATGACCTGATTATCCAGTGCGGCGGCTGCATGTTCAACCGCAAATTTGTCATGGCACGCATCCAGAAGGCAAAGGAAGCCGCTGTTCCTATGACCAATTATGGCGTTACTATCGCACATCTGACGGGGATTCTTGATAAAATATCTTATTGAGCGTTAGTCCAGCGTTAATTAATCGTTAAACAAGCATTAATAAAGCGTTAACTAACTGTCTTTTTGCTGTCCATTATAGGTAAGCTTAATTATTACATAAATATAAAATATTTCTTATCCTTATTTTTAAGTGATAAAATAATAAATGAGAATTATTGTTTTTCTTGTTGGGGAGTTATGTTTTTATAAGGAGAGTTTGTATGAGTAACAAAATTTCTCGGCGCAAATTTTTAAAGCTTGTAGCTGGGTCCGGAGCCGTGGGCTTCGGTGTCATGGCCGCAGGCTGCAAGGGAAAGCCATCGGGAGCCGAAGGCTGGATTCCTGACCAGTATCAGGGCAAGGGAGATTTCCCGGTAAACCTGAAGGGCCGCGTAGCCATCAGCGATGCCAATCCGTCCATTGAACGTGATGATGAAAAGTGCATCCTGTGCGGCCAGTGCGTGGAGGCCTGCAAGAATGTCATGGGCGTGTACGGCAATTATCCTTTGCCGCTGAAAAGCGAAATCGCCTGTGTCAACTGCGGCCAGTGCGTGATGTGGTGCCCGTCCGGCGCCATCACGGAGAAGCGCAACATCAAGGAAGTGCTGGCAGCTATCGACGACGATACCAAGCACGTTGTGGTGCAGACAGCACCGGCCACCAAGGTATCCCTTGGTGAGGAGTTCGGCATGCCGCCTGGCACCAGCGTTGGCAACAAGATGGCTGGTGCATTGAAGGAAGCTGGTTTTGATGCAGTGTTTGATACCTGCTTCTCAGCCGACCTGACCATCATGGAGGAAGCCTCTGAGTTTGTTCACAGGCTGACTGCGGCAAAGGATGAGATTCCGCATCTGACCTCCTGCTGCCCTGGCTGGGTAAAATACTGCGAGTATTTTTACCCGGAGCTGATGCACAACCTTTCCACCTGTAAGTCACCGCAGAACATGATGGGTGCAACCATCAAGTCCTTCTATGCTGACAAGATGGGCATCAAGCCGGAAAACATCGTCAATGTTTCCATCATGCCTTGCACGGCAAAGAAGTTCGAGGTGGCCCGGGAGGAACTGGAGGTAGACGGCAACCGGGATATGGATTATGTGCTGACCACCAGGGAGCTGGCTGTGCTTTTGAAGCACAAGGGCATTGATCTGAATACCGTGCCTGAGCGTGAGTATGACTCCGTGCTGGGCGAGTCCACAGGCGCAGGCAAGATCTTCGGTGCTACCGGCGGCGTTACCGAGGCGGCAGTCCGTTCCGCTTATTTCTTTGCCACCGGCTCCAATCCGCCTGCTGACCTTCTGTCCTGGCAGCCTGTCCGCGGCATGACTGCGGTCAAGGAGGCAACTGCCTCCATTCCTGGCGTGGGCACAGTGAATATCGCCGTGTGCCACGGCCTGGAAAATGCCCGTAAGCTGCTGGACGGCATCAAGGCCAGCGGCAGCAGCAAGTGGCAGTTTATCGAGTTTATGGCATGCCCTGGCGGCTGCATCGGTGGCGGCGGACAGCCGAAATCCACCGTAGCTGCCCAGAACAGCGCCAAGCTGAAGCGTATTGAAGCCATCTACAAGGAAGATACCGGCTCCGCTAAGCGCTGCAGCCATGACAATACCGAAATTCAGTCTATTTATAAGGAATTTTTCGGCAAGCCTCTCAGCGAGAAGGCTGAAAAGTACCTGCATACATCCTTTGTAAACCGTCATGACCGGTTATTTAGTTGAGGAGGGTTGAAATAAATGGCTGTATTAGTAGATATTACAAAATGTATTGGCTGCGAGGGCTGCAGCGTTGCCTGCAAGATGTACAATGGCCTTGACTTCAAGGCGAAGCCTCGTAATATAAAAGATGGCCGCGTGGAGCTGGATGACAACCGCTGGACGGTGATTCAGGAGTTCCGCCCGGATGACAAGCTGAGATTTGTCAAGAAGCAGTGCCTGCACTGCCTGGAGCCTGCCTGCGCCTCTGCCTGCTTCTCCAAGGCGATTCAGAAGGACGAGAAGACCGGGGCCGTGGTTTATTACCCTGACCTGTGCGTAGGCTGCCGCTACTGCCTGGTAGCGTGCCCGTACTCCATTCCTAAGTATCAGTGGAACGAGCAGTTCCCGCAGGTGGCAAAATGCCAGATGTGCGAGGCACGGGTAGAAAAGGGCGATGCTCCTGCCTGCGTATCCGCCTGCACCACCGGCGCCCTGATTTCCGGTGACAGGGACGAGCTTATCAAGAAGGCTCATGAAATCATCAATTCCGATAGCCGCTATGTGAACCATGTCTATGGCGAGCACGAGGTAGGCGGTTCCCAGTGGCTCTATATCTCCGATGTGCCTTTCGAGGAGCTGGGCTTCAAGCAGGTCAGCGAGACGCCTGTTACCAGCTACACCAAGAGCTACATGTCCAAGGTTCCTGGCTTTGCCGCTGCCTGGGCATTGTTCCTGGCAGGCCTTTCATTCTACAATCATCGTGTGGAAAAGAACAAGAAGAAGCAGGATGATGACAAGCAGGATAAGGAGGGCTGAGCATGAAGGTATATAAGTGTTTTAGAATTTTGGGATGGGACTTTACCATCACCCCTACTCGTTTTGTCCTGACAGGCCTTGTGCTTCTGATGGCAGCTACCGTGCTGTTCCGTCTTTTGACAGGCTTCCAGTACGTTACCAATCTGACCGATGAAACTCCGTGGGGCATGTGGATTGCATTCGACGTAATGTGCGGCGTTGCCCTGGCAGGCGGCGGTTATTCCACGGCACTGCTTGTGCACATGTTCCGCTATGAGCAGTACGAGATTGTAGCCCGTGGTGCCCTGCTGACATCCCTGCTGGGCTATGTGCTGGTAATGGCAGGACTGTTCCTGGATATCGGCCAGTGGTTCAACTTCTGGCGTCCGTTCGTGTCCTGGGGACACACTTCGGTACTCTTTGAGGTATTCTGGTGTATTTCCCTGTATACCACCATCCAGAGCCTGGAGTTCTTCGAGATTATTACCGAGCGTGTGCTGGTCAAGAAGCTGCACAGATATATCGTCAAGATACTGCCTATACTGGTGGTAATCGGCCTTATTTTCCCGGTACTGCATCAGTCCTCCCTGGGCGGCCTGTTCCTGATTATGAAGGAGAGAATGTTCCCACTGTGGTGGAGTGAGTTCCTGCCGATTTACTTCCTGCTTTCTTCCTTCTTTGTAGGCTCCGCTATGGTGACGATTGAGACAACTCTTGCCAAGACTGCCTACGGCCATGAGATTCCTCATGAAATCATGCTGAGGCTCACCCGCGTTGGTACCCGTATCATGGGCGTATATCTCCTGATGAAGCTCTATGATTTGTTCTCCATGGACCTGTGGGGCTATGTGTTCCAGGGTACTCTCCAGAGTAACATGTACTGCGTGGAGATGCTCTTTGGCATCATCGTGCCTATCCTGATCATCATCAGCCCGCTGAGGAAGACCAGAGGCGGTCTCCTGACCTACGCCTGGCTGACAGTTCTGGGCGTTATCCTGAACCGCCTGAACTGCGTATTCACCTCCATGTATGAGAGCGGTGCGTACTTCCCTGGCATCGGTGAAATCATCGTCAGCGCCGGCCTGATTGCCCTGGGCATCCTGATTTACTGCTTCCTGGTTGAGAACTTCAACATCATCGGCAATGAGCGTGCCGTACAGGTCAAGATTGACAAGGATAAGGATATCAAGAACCTTATCTGGGCACTGCTCCGCACCAAGAGGCATTAATGCTGCAAGGTTTATAAAGGTTTATAGAAGTTTATAGAAGTTTTTATATCGTACATTCATCTGTATTGCCCCCGTGAGGCAGGCTCTGAGCCCGTCCCTGCGGGGGCAATATTTTTGTCTTACCCTGCCTTCATTACAGGCAGGGTGGCTGCAAGGGAATGCACTGTAATAAAGGTAAAATAAGCATGCAATAATATGCGATAAAAGTGAATTTTTATACATAAACAGCGTTGTTAATCCTGCGCTGCTTTTTTATTTGTGTCATTTTAATTGCACCCTGATGCCGCTTTTTCCCACGATAACGCACTTCACCAGATGCCGTGTCTGCAAATCATCATATTTAGCCGAATATTCATCTGAATGTGATGACGAAGATTCAGCTGCTGCATTCCCGGCTGTGCCGGTATGAGCTGTATATTCAGCCGATGCAGTCCTGGGCACGTTAGCATGAGCCGGGCAATGCGTCTCTATTGCTTCCGCTATGGCGTGCTGGATTTTTGCCTCCTGCACCGCCTTCATATCGCATGCGGAGGCACCATTGGCAATTCTGTTGGCACAGCGCCACACCACCATTCTGTAGGGCTTGTACCAGGTAACCCTTTTTAGCACGGCACCGCAGGCCTCACAGCGGCACAGGCCTGACAAGGCGTATTTCCCCTTGTGCAGGGTGCCCATTGCCTTCAGCTCCATCCGCCGCTTTCGCTCCGCCTGCACCTGGTCGAACATCTCTTTGCTGATGATGGCTTCGTGATTGTCCTCGATATAATACTGGGGCTCCCTGCCATCATTCTTGATGCGCTTCTTGTGCAGGATATCCACGGTTACGGTTTTCTGCTGCAGGGCATCGCCTGTATACTTTTCATTGGACAGGATGCCCCTGATGGTGCTGACAGCCCACTGCCTGTGATTAGCACCTGTCAGGACGCCATCCCTTTCCAGCCCTGCCTTTATCTGGTTCATGGTATACCCATCAATGTACTCCTGAAAAATTCTCCTGACTACCTTTGCCTGAGTCCTGTCCACAACCAGATTGCCCCTGCTATCCTTTGTATAGCCAAGGAACCAGTTGTGATTTACCAGAACCTTGCCCTGCTGATAGCGGAATTTCAGCCCCATGCGGACATTTCTGCTCAGGGACTCGCTTTCCTGCTGAGCCAGGGATGCCATTATGGTGATGAGGATTTCCCCCTTGGTATCAAAGGTTCTGATATTTTCCTTTTCAAAGATAATCTCTATGCCCCTTGCTTTCAGGTCGCGGATATAATGCAGGCAGTCAACGGTATTTCTGGCAAAACGGCTCACGGATTTTGTGATGATGATGTCGATTTTTCCTGCCTGGCAATGATGTATCATCTGCTGGAAGCCTGCCCGCTTGTCCGTATTGGTGCCGGAAATTCCCTCATCAGCGAAAATCCCTGCCAGCTTCCAGCCCGGATTGCCGGAGATGTACTGGGTATAATGCTCTATCTGGGCGGCATAGCTGTTTTCCTGCTCATCGGAGTCTGTGGACACCCGGCAGTAAGCTGCCACCTGCTTTACGGATTTATCCAGCTGCTGTTTTTCCAGCCCCTGGCTTGATTTGGTGGCAGGTATTATTCTTATCTTGCCCATTAATGCCACCACGCTTTCATCTTATGATATGGTTTTTGTGCACGGTTTTGGCACGCCAGCTGCGCCATGAGAAAGGTCTCCCTGCTGATAATGGCAGTGTGATGGTTGGTATGGTAATACATGGGCAGTTCGCCGCAGTTGCGCCTGTTATGATAGTTGCCGTCATTAAAGGATTTCTGAAACATGGCATCCCCGGTATATTTTTCATTCTGCATAATAAATTTTACGCTATTGACATGCCATTTTTTCCCCTTGCGGGTGCGAAAATCCATATTATTGATAGTTTCTGTGATGATGTATGGGCCGCAGCCGACGGCAGCCAGGGCAAAATCTCCTGCACCACCACCGCCTCATGAGGAAGGATGATCAGCTCTCCCTCATGAATATCATAGCCGTATGGCAGTATGCTGCTTCGGTAAGTCCCCTTCTTGAAGCTTTGCCGGATGCCCCATTTTGTATTGGCAGAAATGGATTCCGACTCATTCTCTGCCAATGCGCTGAGAATAGACACCAAAAATTCATCTTCCAGCTGCCGGGTATAGATTTGTTCCTGCTCAAATATAATGTAGACACGTTTTTGTGCCAATGCCCGGATGGTTTTCAGGCAATCGATGGTATTTCTGGCAAAGCGGCTGATGGATTTGACGAGGATTAAATCTATCTGACCGTTCATGGCAGCGTCTAAAAGCTGGCAAAATCCTTTGCGCTTCTCCATGCTGGTGCCTGTGATGCCCTTGTCATAATAAATCCCGGCATATTGCCAGTCTGCATGGCTCCTGATGTAATCTTCGTAGTGCTGGCGCTGATTGTCCAGGCTGTCCAGCTGCTCCGCCTGGCTGGTGGACACCCGGCAATAGGCTGCCACCCTGGGCTTTCGTTGTACTGTTGGCGTGATTACTTGAACATTTTTCATTCCATGTTCCTCCTTAGATATAGTTTAGAGAGCTTTGTAAACCCATCTAAATATATCAAGATATCACAACTAAATACAGCCCATGGCACAGAAAATAGTTTACTTTATATTTTGTCATCAGTACAGTGCGTGCACCACAGAACGGTAGCTCCATGATGAAGGTTGCCGAGGGGGCTGTAAGCTCCACCGTTGAGATCCTGAAGACCTTGAAGGAAAAGGCTGTAAACGCAGCTAACGATTCAAACACTGACTCCGACCGTCTCACTATCCAGAAAGAGTTGGATCAGTCCATTGACCAGATTAATGACAATGCAAATACCACATTCAATGGTAAATATCTGGTAGATGGTTCCAAGAATACTATTGGTAATGCTACTTATACGGCTTTATCAAATCAGAGTTTGGCTGAAGACACTACCGCTGACACCGAGTTGACAAAATTGTCCGCTCGCAATGGTGATTCCCTTGAAATTCATGATACGGATAAGGTAACTGTTTCCTATGTTCAGGGCGGTAAGACCTATACCACAACCTTCAATGTTAAGGATGAAAAGACTGGCAAGATTGCTACCTTGCAGGATATTTTTAATAAGGCAGAGGAACAGGATCCTAACTCAAGAATTTTTGCTGGTACTAACAATGAGAGCGTTTTGGCTGCCAAGGTTGCAGATGGCTTAATGACTAAGGAACAGGCTAATGCGATTCAGAAAACTATTGATGATGCCTACACTACCATGACAGATGCTGCAAAAACCAAAAGTGATGCTTTGGCAACTCTGGGTGATTTGGCTGATACCGGTAGTGATGCAGGAAAAACTAAAGCAGCTATTGATGGTTGGAACGCTGCAGCTGGTGACTGGTTGGCTGCTATCGGACAGGCTACTTCTGATGTTGCAGATTTAATTGATATAGGTACTCCAGCTGATGCAGGCGAATACCTTGATAATGTTGCCAAGAGTGCCAACTATCAGACTGTTGCAGGATTGACTCCTGGTGATATTCAAGACTTAAGCGATGCTTTGAATGATGCGTGCACAGCAGCTGCTGCAGAAGCTAATGCAAATGATGCTGCTGCAGCAGCAAAAGCAAAATTGTCAGGTGTCTTTGACGAAACTGTATTAAAAGGACTTTTTGATACTAAGAAGGCAGAAGCAGGTGCAGATCAGAATACTATTGCTGATTTTGCTAATTCTTTAAAAGATTTGGCTGACGCATTAAAAACTGCTCAAGGAAAGATTACTTCTGATGCGGTTGGTGTTACGGTAGATGCAGCTGGAACACCTATTGGTAACTATGCGACCTATTCAACTGCTGCTAAAGCCTATGATAATGCTAAGGCTGTTTATGATGGATTGAATGGACCGGCTATTCTTGAAGGCAAGACTGTAGGTCTGGCGGCGTCTAATGATGTTGTTACTACTGCTAGCAGTCAGAAAGCTATCACCATTACAGCAAATACATCTGGTATCGGCGGTCAGATTTCTGGCTTTAATATTAGCATTACTGACTCCGAGGGTAACGTAAAGAAATCTGCAAACGCAGCTCTTGATGCTTTTGAGGAAACTGTCCGTGCTCAGAATGAGTCTAAGGATAATGCCATCAGCTTGCAGGTAGGCGCAAAAGCAAATCAGTCCATTAAAGTTGGTCTTACTGATATGCGTGCTGAAGCTCTTGGCTTGCAGGGTGCAGATGGCACTAAGCTGAATATCTCCACTCAGGTAAAGGCTAATGCTGCTATCAACGTACTGGACAATGCTATTCAGAAGGCTCTTGACCAGCAGACCACTATCGGTTCCGTTGAGTCTCGTCTTGAGTACACCAGCAGCAACCTGACCACTGCATCTGAGAATGTTCAGGCTTCTGAGTCCACTATCCGCGATGCAGATATGGCCAAGGAAATGACAGAATACACCAAGAACAATGTTCTTCTCCAGGCTGCTCAGTCCATGCTGGCACAGGCTAACCAGTCCAGCTCCAACGTACTCA
>JBJDWY010000049.1:0-16059 GCA_051866255.1 Anaerovibrio sp.
GATTTCTGTTCGTCAGACCGGAGATTTGCCTACACCTTCCTTCAGATTCCACCTCGCGATGGACACCCTTGGTGTTCAGCTATGTCATTCCCGCTATTAAGGCTGACTAGGGACTTTCACCCGTTAGAGTGCGCCCATGCTGGGCGCACATGGAAACAGCCCCGACATGCACGTAGCACATCGGGGCTGTTCCTGTGTATTGGACAAGAATTAGAAAATAATCTTGTTTTTAACTCTTATTTCTTGCATCTTGCAACATCTTATATCTTACTTCTTGTTGTAAGTGCGGTACATCTTGATAGGCTCAGGGTTGTCGCTGATGCTCCAGACACCGCAAGGGCAAACACCAGCGCAGATGCCGCAGCCGATGCACTTCTTCGGGTCGGATACATAAGTCCAGGAGCCGTCCTCATTGGCGATGCGGCTGATAGCCTTCTCAGGGCAGGACTCAAGGCACATCTTGCAGTCGCGGCAGGTACCGCAGCTTACGCAGCGTGCATGGTCATCAGCTGGCTCGCCCAGGCTGCAATGGTGGCACTTGGCAAAGTATGCCTTGCTGAGGCGCTCTGCCGGAATCTTCACCTTCTCAGGGAACGGCACATACTCAGCACCGGTCACATACTGGTCAGCATAGTATGCTGCCTTGATACCGTCACCGATAGCATCAGTCAGGCGGCCCGGCTTGATTACATCACCGGCAGCAAATACACCCGGCAGGATAGACTTGTCCTTGCCGGCAATCAGCCAGCTGCCACGGAATTTCTGGATGGACTCGTCATCAGGGAGGTAATCCAGCACAGGCTCCTCACCGATGGACACGATAACCTCATCAGCAGGAATGAACCTGCCATCGTTGGCATATACGCCCTCCTCGGTGATCTTATCAGTGAAGAAAGGCCATACCAGCTTGCCGCCGCGGCTCTCCACATACTCAATCTCATCCTCAAAGGCAGCAGGCTTCTGCACGTCTACAGCCACTACGGACTCTGCGCCCATGTCATAAGCCGCACGGCAGGTATCCATGCCGGAGTTGCCGCAGCCGATAACTACTACCCGCTTGCCAACCTTCGGGTTCTCACCTGCATTGACCTTCTTCAGGAAATCCAGACCCATGGTCAGGCGTTCCTTGCCCTCCCAGTTGAAGAAGCGGGACTTGTGACCGCCGGTAGCAACTACCACGGCATCATTTGCCTGCTGAATCTCGGCAAACTTCGCCTTGTCCACCTTGCAGGAGGTGACGAACTTCACACCGATATCCTCGATGCGCTTCAGCTCGCTGACCAGCACATCATGCATCAGGCGGCCGCGAGGAATAACCTGCTCCAGCTTGCCGCCGATATGCTCCGCATCATCATAGACAGTAACAGTGTGTCCCTTGCGCCGCAGCTGCCATGCAGCAGACAGGCCTGCCATACCGCCGCCGATGATGCCAATTTTCTTGCCGGTTTCAACTGCTGGCGGAGCCACCTTCTGGTAGGCGGACAGCCAGCCCAGGTTGCCAATCTGAATAGGCTCATCTATGCTACCACGGGTACAGCCATCCATACACGGATTCGGGCAGACACTGCCGCAGACAGAGCCAGGGAACGGCGTGTACTCCAGCTCCAGGTCAATAGCCTCCTGCAGCTTGCCCTGGCGGATGAGGTTGTAGCGCTTCTGGGTAGGAATACCGGTAGGACAGCTGAACTCGCACGGAGCGTTGTACTTGGCATTGTCCCAGCTAGGTACGCGCAATCTATAAAGGCCATTGGAAATGGTATTGTGAACGGCAAAATCGTCCATGGCAACATCGCTGAAGATGCCGCCCTTTACCCACTCATTGTTGCGGAAATCCTTCATGGAAACCTTGCCGCTTGGCTGGGCAGTCTTTTCCTCAAAGGTGAGAGGACGCAGCTTCTTCCACTGGCTCCAGTCGGAAAGCTCCGCCTTCAGCTCGGTGCGCTGGATTTTCTCCAGGAACTCATCCATGCCGCCAGCCAAAAAGTCAATATCCTCCTGCTCCAGATCCAGGTAGCGGATATCGGACGGATAGCTGCTGATAGGGCCGCGGACATAAACCACGCCGCCTACCATGCCTACGCAGGCACGCTCTCCCAGCACGGAGGCAAACTCCTCACAGTCATAGCCGCAGACAACGGCACGGCCGCCACCCATGAACTCGAAGGAGAAAGAGCCGGTATTCTTCAAAATCCACAGCTCCGGCTCCTCATACAATGGGTCGTGCTTCATCAGGGAACCGCTGCGGGTACCGGCACGGCCACCGATGAAAATCTTGCCCCCTGCGGAGCAGTGACCGGCAGTATCACCGGCATCGCCACGAACGGTAATCATACCGCCTGCATTCAGCCAGCCCACGTCAGCAGAGGTGGAATCCTCCACGAAAATCTCGGTATTCGGCAGGCACATGGAGCCCACGCGCTGACCGGCATTGGTAACATGGAAAACCAGCTTCTTGCCATCAGCATTCCACAACGGGCCGCCGATGTCGTGCTGGCCGGAGGCATGGATACTGAATTCAGTCTCGCCGGAGCGGACAGCAGCCTCAATTGCCAGCAGCAAATCCTGGGTGGACATACGATCATGTCCCTTAATAGTATCTATCTCAAACATTCCGTATTTCCTCCCTTATCAGCATACATACTGGATACCCAGCTTGTCAGCAATAGCCTTGTCAGTAGAAACCAGAGCATCACTGCGGCCAACAGGAATAGAGCTGTTGCCGATAGGAGCCATGAGTTTCTTCAGCTCGGAGTCAAATGCCAGTACATAATCAACAATCTTCTGTGCGCCCTTGTCAATGTCAAGACGCTTAACAAGGCGAGGGTCCTGGGTACAGATACCCATCGGGCACTTGCCGGTGTTGCAGGCGTTGCAGCGTCCCTGCTCGTTGCCTACGCAGCCCAGCAGCTGGATGAGAACCTTGCCCACGAATACGCCGTTGGCGCCAAGGCACATCATCTTGAAGGCATCAGCAGCCGCGTTGCCGGTCATGCCGATACCGCCGCCGCCATAGAGAGGAATCTGTCCCTGCAGGCCCTGCTTGACAGCAGCCAGGTAGCAGTCACGAATCTTGGAAACAACAGGATGGCCGGTATGGTCAAGAGAAACCTCGTTGGCAGCACCGGTACCGCCCTGAATGCCATCGATGAAGAAACCGCCGCAAATCTTGTACGGATCGCGGAGCAGGTTGTTGTATACGGATACGGAAGTGGCGGAAGCCGCACACTTGATGGCAACCGGCACACGGAAGCCGAAGGCCGCATTCAGGGAAAGATGCATCTTCTGCACGGATTCCTCGATGGAATACAGGCCCTGATGGTTTGGCGGCGAGGAAAGGGTTGCCTTTGGTACGCCACGGATAGCCTGTACATGCTCGGCAACCTTGGCAGCCGGCAGAAGTCCGCCATCGCCCGGCTTTGCACCCTGGCCGATCTTGATCAGCACACCGGCAGGGTCTGTCACCATGTGAGGAATCGCCTTGACGATACGGTTCCAGCCAAAGTGGCCGGAAGCAATCTGCAGGATGAAATACTTGAGATAATCAGACTCCATCAGCTTTACAGGCATGCCGCCCTCACCGGAGCTCATGCGTACCGGCAGGCCGCACTTCTCGTTCAGGTAAGCACAGGCCAGCGCTACAGCCTCCCAGGCACGGGTGGACAGGGCACCGATGGACATATCGGAGAAAATCAAAGGATAAATCCAGTTTACAGGCGGTGTCTTCTCAGCCATGACCATCTTGCCGTTTTCCAGCTTGAATGGCAGCTCCTTGGCGGACAATACCCGTCCAAACGGAGAACGGATATCGAAGGTATGACGGGCGGAGTCCAGGGACGGGTCAGTCATCTGGGAAATACGGCCAACGATGATGCTGTCCAGGGTTCTCTGGGCATTCAGGTTGGTACGGCCGCCCCGCTTAATCGGGCCTGCATCCTTGGAAAGCAGAGTCTTGCGGCTGTCAGGGTTCCTGACAGGGCGGATGGCATTGTTCGGGCACACCTTCTCGCACATGCCGCAGCCACGGCAGAAATCCGTCAGGCTTGCCACCTGCTTGATAATAGGGCGGGCGATATGGCGATGCTCCGGCACCGGCTGGCTGTCGGTGGAAACCACGATGGACTGAGCCTGAGTCTCTACCTTGATAGCCTTAAAGGAGCAGGTAGCAACGCAGCTGCCGCACATTGTACATCTATCTGCATGATATTCTATTTTCCAGGCAAGATCGTTTACGGAAACGTCCTGAGTCTTTACTGCTTCCATCTCTGTACCTCCAGCTCATTGTCGATTACGATTACTTCACGCTCATTCGGATAGATATCCTTGGTCATATCACGGTCAGGCATGATTTCATTCAGGCCGCAGACCTCGGAAGCAATCGCTACAGTGTTTTCGTCCTGACCGATAACTACCGGGCGCAGCTTCTTGGAGTCGCAGCAGGTAATCATGCGGTTGTCAGGCAACGTGGCAATAATAGTGTTCGGACCGTTAATCTCAAGATGTGCCAGGGACTGGCGGATGGCAGTCAGCACCTCTTTGTCCTCACGCTTCTCAATCTCCTCGAAAGGCAGCGGCGTAATGACATGCTTGTAATAATTAATCGGCCACTTCAGCTCATGAAGCACATAGTGCAAGGTATAGAGGAAGCACTGGGAATCGGACTCAAAGCCGATATAGCCCCTGTGCAGGGATTTCTGGAACTCCTTGTTCTTGGTGTAGAAGGTGTTCTCGCCGTTGGCGCACAAAGTATAGCCCTGCAGGAAGAATGGATGCGCCGCATAGCGCACGATGTCGTAGTTGGTATTCTGACGGCACTGCACCACGATGTTCTTGGCAGACAGGCAGCCATTGTCCTCCCACAGATGGAAATAAGTAGCAATATCCCTCGGGTCGCCGATTTCCTTCAAGGTCAGCACATCAGGCCAGAAGGAATAAACGAAGCCCTCGCCGGACTTTTCCAGAAGCTCCCGCAGTGCCAGGCGGGTATTCAGGAGCATGTCCTCCTTCTCCTTCTGGCTCAGCTCATTGTAGTGCTCCGGATAGTCGTAGTTTCTGAACACATAGTACGGCATAGCCTGAATGTCCAGCCCAGGCTGCTTGTTAGGCACAGGAATCCACTCGGCCAGCTGCACAAAGTTGTGGCTGTCCATGTATTCCTCTACCATCTGGTTGCCCTTCTGGGTGCAGGCCATGGACAGCAAAGGCTTGTCCTTGTAGGTAGAAAAAATACCGTACAGGTCCTGCATAACCATAGCAAAGCCGGAATTGTCGTGGCCTTCCTGCTGTGGCAGCATCAAATGCAGCGCCTTGGACGGATGAACAGGCACCTTGCTTTTGATAGAACCAATTCTACACATATTAACACTCCTCCAATACACACAAATACAATAAAGTTGTTATCAACCATTGAATAGCTTCTAGAGTAAAAAATGAAATTATAATTCTGCTATAGCTTTTATAACTGTATATAACTTTTCCAACTGCTATAACTTCTATATGCTGATATGAATAGAAACTATTCAATGATTGATATAGATTATCGCTTGACTACGGACATTAATACCTAACTTTTAGTATATCAGCCTGCGGCAAGTACTATTATAGGTATATTATTTGCGGCTGTCAATATAAATATTCAATATTTTATCGTGATAAAGTGCCAAAACACCTTGAAAGCATTGCTTTTATTATTTTTTATCTGTATTTTTATGCATTTTTCGTGAATATTTCTCTACAGGAGTGTTTTGCTTTTGCCCAAAAATCCCCCTTGACACCTTGGAAATCATGGCATTACCGTGTCTGCCATATTTTTGCCCTGCATTTATGTTTTGCATTGTATTTCTGTATACAGTAATACTTTATTCTTTACAACAGAATTTCAATACAAAATACTGCATAGAAAAAGCCACTGCACAACCGCCAGGTCATACAGTGGCAAACCGTCAAATATAAGCAAATACGGACAAAATCAAGCTATAAAAAACTATGCAGCCAACAGCTGTCAATCATCAATAGACTCGGAACGGGTTCGGGTAGTCATCTCACTGCGCCCCTTGAATACGCCACCCTGGGCAATATTGAAGCTCCCCACCTTCACATCACCGATAAGCTGTCCGCTGGCAGCAATGGACAGGTTGTCTGAAATATCTGCATTGCCGTTCACCTGACCGGAAACATTGAGGGTATTGGCCCTGATATCACCATTCACTGTACCTGCTTCACCGATAACGACACATCCCTCACTGGAAATGCCGCCCTCTACCGTACCATCCACACGCAGATTGCCGGTACCGGAAATCTCTCCCTTGATGATGGTATTCTTGCCGATAATGGTCTCAATGTCGTGGCTGATAGTCTCATCAACCTGCTTACGAATACTGCCAAACATAAATCTTCTCCTCAACTTTTATAAATACCCTGCCGGATTCACTGCCTTGCCGTTCACGCGTACCTCATAGTGAAGATGCGGCCCGGTGCTGTAGCCTGTATTGCCCATATAGGCAATAATCTGCCCCCGCTTCACTGCCTGTCCTGGTGATACCGCCACTGACTCAGCATGGGCGTAACGAGTCATATAGCCGTTGCCATGGTCAATATCCACCATGTTGCCGTAGCCACCGCTGTTCCATCCGGCATCCGTCACTACGCCGTCGGCAGTTGCCACAATCGGCGTACCGCAGTCATTGGCAATATCGATGCCCGGATGGTAGTCAGATCCTCCCCACCTGAGCCCATACGGTGAGCTGACATCACCGCTGGCAGGCCATATAGAAGGCGTGGAGGCATTGATGCTCTCCTGATAGGCAATCAGCTCCTGCTGCTGCTTCATGGCCTCCCGGAGCTGCTGGATGCTTGCCTTTCTGGCAGCTACGCGCTTCTCCAGGTCATCCAGAACCGCACTGACATTTTCAATCTTCAGCTCCTGCCCGACAGGGCCGCCCTGGCCGTTATGGGTACCGTCACCGCCATTGCTGTCAGGAGAATCTGCGCTGCCCCCTTCCACACCGGTCAGCTGCCTGAGCTCCATCTCTACCTGGCTCAGTTCATTCAGCTCATTCTGCAGGCTGTTAGCCTTCTTGGAAAGCTGCAAAAGCTGCTCCTGCTGGACATTGTTCACCTGCTGCAGCCTCTCAATCTGCGCCGCTTCATTTCTCAGGGAATAACTGCTGTAGGTGGAATAGCCAAAGGCACCTGCCAAAAGCACCGCACCTGCCGCCAATGATGCAAGCCCGTACTTTATCCACCTCTCCGGCAGGCGGATACTGCGTACATTGGCACCCTTATGAGGAATAATTTTTATCGTATATTCCTGCTGCTCAACCTTTTCTGCTTTGTTTTCTTGATTACTCAAGCAAACTCCTCCAAACTTCCAAACTCAAATCGCACTCATATCAACGCATCTATGCTATGCCTCTATACATCTTGGTCATAGCTTCTCGAAAAATTTTCCCATATATTATATCATATCTACTTTTTTCATGCAAAAAAAGAATAGGGGACATTTCTCCCCTATTCTTTCAAAAGCCTCTATGCCACAGCATTCCCAATCATAATGCTTTTTATGGCACATACTTTATTCCAAGACAGCTTTTCTGCCAAGCTCGTTTACCTGCTCCACGCTCATCCTGGCAATCCTGGCGATAGTCCCTATCTCCAGCCCGTCTTTTATCATGTCCAGCACCATTGATGTCCGTCCTTGCGCCATGCCTTGTTCCATTCCCTGTGCCATGCCTTGTACTACACCTTGTGCCATGCCCAAAGCTATGCCGTCATTCTTGCCGTTCATATATATAGTTTTAGCCTCATAGTCCAATACCTTGCCACCCATGATATTTTTCGCCTCCTTTTGAACCTTTGCATAATTGCGAGCTAAATGATGATTACCTGACTGGCATCATTACTTGCTCATGGCCTGGTGCAACGCTTCTTCCTCCTCCTTGGTCATGGCATAGGTAGAAGTGCCGTTCACAATCGGCTTGGCATAGCTACGGGAATCCTCCCGGGCAAAAATGCTGGACAGAACCACGCCGTTGTTATGAGAATCCAGCATGGCAACAGCATAGCTCAGGTCACTGCCCATGTCCTCAAAGGCACGGAAACGCACAATAGCCACCCGGGTAAGAGCCTGGCTCAAAAGGTCCTTGATGGCCTTGTTTTCCTCCCACAGCTTGGCATTTTCGTCAGCCACCGCCTTGGTGCTGTCAATGCAGCCAATCATCATGCGCTCAAGGTTTGCCCCGTCCACGCCGGTCATCATCTTCTTGTAGCGCTTCTTCATATAATTAAGGTTATAGATAAGGTTGATAATCAAAAGGTACATGATAATCACCAGTATCCCCAGAATCCCTACCAGATAACTCAGGTTATTTACAATAAAATTCATCACATCTGTATTTGCCATAAAAAATTTTCGTCCCTTCTATGGTCAGCACCTTGTCAGGCATTTATCACACAGAAAATTTGCCTGTAGTAGAATACTGCCGCAGCTTTTCCAGCTTTTCATCATTGCTCTCATGCTCAATATGACCTGACTGCTGATGCTCCAGCCTCTCCAGCAGCCTGATAACATAGTTCAGCTCATCCTGGGAGGCAAAATCTATCTCCAGCCTCTTTTTGCTGCCGCTATGCCTGATGCGCACCGTAGTCCCCAGCAGCATCTTCAGCTTGTCCTGGGCATCCCGGTAAAAAATATCCTCTACTTCAGGCACAGGCTGCCGGGCAGGTTCCTCTGCAGCATCCAGGCAATCAGGATGCTTCTGCAGCTTCTTCACCAGCTCCTCCGCCTTGCGGGCAGAAAGCTCATTAGCTATGATAAACTCCGCCGCCTTGTCCTGCAAAGAGGCATCCTCCAATGACAGCAGCGGCTTTGCCTGCCCCATGGAAATGCTGCCTTCTGCCAGCATGCCCTGCACCTTTTCTGAAAGACGCAAAAGTCGCAGGAAATTGGCAATATGGGAACGGCTCCTGCCAACCTTGCCGGACAGCATTTCCTGAGTCAGCCCATAATCAGACAAAAGATGCTGATAAGCCCTGGCTTCTTCCACCGGGTTCAGATTCTCACGCTGGATATTCTCAATCAGGGCAACCTCGGTCATCTGGGCATCATTGTACTCACGCACCATAGCCGGAATAGTCCTGAGCCCTGCCAGCTGTGCCGCCCGGAAGCGCCTCTCCCCGGCTATCAGCTCATAGCCCTTTGTGGTCTTCCTCACCAGGACAGGCTGCAGCACGCCATACTGCTTCACGGAGTCCCGCAGGGAATCCATGGCATCCTGCTCAAACTCCGTCCGTGGCTGGTTGGGATTGGCACTAATCAGCGTCAAGTCCAGCTCCATGACAGGCTGCTGCACAAAGCCGGACTTATCACTGCCGGCTGATGGTGCTGCCTCCACATTCCGGACAGAATTCGCCAGGGACTTGCTGACACCGCCGCCAAGACCGAAGGCACCAAGCCCCTTGCCAAGTCCGCCAATCTTCTTAGCCATTTGCTACAACCTCCTCTGCCAGGCTCATATACGCCTGCGCCCCCTTGGAGCTTGACGCATAGGCAAAAATCGGCTTACCAAAGGACGGTGCTTCGCTTAGGCGCACATTTCTAGGAATCTTGGTAGCATAAACCATGTCAGGAAAATGCGTCTTTACTTCCTCCACCACCTGTTCTGCCAGGTTAGTGCGGGAATCATACATGGTCAGCACCAGTCCCTCAATCCTCAGATTCTCATTCAGCTGCTCCTGCACCAGCTGCACCGTGGAAAGAAGCTGGGAAAGCCCCTCCAAGGCGTAGAACTCGCACTGCAAAGGCAGCAGCACGGAGTCAGCTGCCGTCAGGGCATTCAGGGTAACATGCCCCAGGGACGGCGGACAATCTATCAGGATATAATCATACTTATCTTTTACTAATTCAACTGCTTTTTTCAGCCTGTACTGCTTGTCATCCAAGCTTACCAGCTCCACCTCGGCACCAGCCAAATCCATGACCGATGGCACCACGTCCAGGCCGAACTGCGTCTGAAGGATAATCTCCTCCATAGGCGTATCATTTATCAGGGCATCATAAATGCTCAGCTCCAGCCCGTCCTTCTCAATCCCCAGGCCGCTGGTCGCATTGCCCTGCGGGTCGCAGTCTATCAAAAGCACCTTCTTGCCCATCTCGGCAAATGCCGCACTGAGATTGACTGAGGTAGTTGTCTTGCCAACGCCCCCCTTCTGGTTGGCTACAGCAATAATCTTTCCCATATATTCACCACTTTCTTCTATCCAAAAAGCTTCATGCAAAATTAGTGCTTTTATATTGTACCATCATTAACGAATTTTTTCGATAAAAAATCGCGATAAATATCTCTAGGACACAAAAATTTACAAAAATCTGCCAGCTTCCCATAAAAAACAGGGACATTACCCCTTTTGCGGATAATGCCCCCTTATTTACGCCATAAAATTGCGGCAAGGCTGCTGCCTCAATCCTCCACCAGAAGCTTGCGGTTCTTGAACACCGTGGACATGGCCACCCCATACAGGATCACAGCAAAGAAGATGGACGGCAGTGCATTCACTGCCATGGAAATAGCACAGTTAACAGCCGATACGTAGGCCACCTCCTGAGGCAGCCCCAGGATATAGGTCTTGAAGGCCCAGCGGATAACCGGCTCCGTCAGCACATTCACCACACCGGCCACCAATCCACTGACAGCCGTAATCATGTACATGCGAGCCTTCGTCTTTGCCCTTGCCAGATGAAAAACATGATGCGCCATTATGCCGCATGCCAGTCCATAAATCAGCTTCGCCACAAAGGTCGGCGGCGCCGAGGTAACGTAGCCCACCAGGATATCGCCCAGTGTCAGCCCGATAGCACCAGTCAGCCCTCCATATTTTGCCCCCAGCAGGAAAGATGACAGCATGATAAATGCTGCACCAATATAAATCTTGCCCGGCAGCCCGGCACCCATAGGAATCTCAATCCGCAGGTAAGTAAAGCAGACAAAGGACATGGCTGCAAACATGGCCGCCAAGGTCAGCTTTAAAAGCTTGTCATGGTTCATAAAAAACATCTCCTATCAAAACTAAAACTATAAATACAGTAGATAAGTATAGCACATAATCAGCCTGGCAAAACATTTTTTGCAAAAAATACATAATTCTTCCCATACACATGCTATAATCATTCTATAATATTGTTCCACGGGCTTTGATTGTTCCCCGTGAAACATTTTCTGCCCATAGATGCAGAAGCTAGGAGGAGGAATGACATGCCCATATACAATTCACCTATCTTTGCCATAGATGCTGCGGAAGCCAGGCGATATGCCGGGCTGCAGAAGGCCGAGTTCAGCCAGCAGCTGATTGATGACGCCTGCATGGAGGCACAGCTCCTGATCCAGCCCAGGGGCATCTGGCAGCTATACGATTACGATGCCGCCCGGCAGCTTCTGCATGACACAGAAAATCTTTCCCTGCAAGGCACTATCCAGCCCTGCAAGGACAAGACCGGCACCAGCAATAACTGCCTTGCCTTGCAGGGCAGCAGCATTGGCAAGCATCTCGCAGGCTGCTGCAAGGTGATTGTCATGGCTGCCACCATAGGCGAAACCATCGAAAAGCAGGTGACAAAATCCTTTGAAGAAGGCAGGTACAGCTTTTCGGTGCTGCTGGATGCCGCCGCCACCGCTGCCGTAGAGCAGGTAGCAGATGCCATGGAGAAAACCATCCACAATGAAGTGAAAAGGCTGGGGCTTGCCATGAAATGGCGGTTCAGCCCCGGCTATGGTGACTGGCCCATCCAGCAGCAGACAGAAATCCTGCAGCTGGCAGGCGGCAGCCATATCGGCATTTCCCTAACGGAGTCACTGATGCTGATGCCACGAAAATCCATTACGGCTGTCATCGGACTGTACTATCCTGATGCAACGATGAACTGTGAAACTCATGAACAAGCCACCTTAAACATCCCCCTTGAACCCCAAAAGCATGATTGCCGCCATTGCAGCAAACTGGACTGCCCTGCCAGAAACAGGGAGTAAAAATTTATTTTACCTAGCAAAATAGTATGTAAATACTCTTGCACAAAAGCTGTAAACATAGTACACTAACAACACGGCAATAACACGATAACAACGTGGCTTTCGAATGTGCCTGCTGTATCGTGCCATGCTTATCTGACAAAAAATTATAAGGCGAGGTATATAATTATGATACATATTTTTGACGGTGCCATGGGCACCATGTTTCAGCAGCTGGGACTTTTGCAGCCGGGAGCCTGTCCGGAGATGCTCTGCCTGACCAATCCTGCTGAGGTCACCAAAGTACACCAGCGCTATGCAGATGCCGGTGCCAATATCATCGAAACCTTTACCTTTGGCGCCTCCGCCCTGAAGCTGGAGCACTACGGCCTGCAGGACAAGGTAACGGAGCTCAACACCGCCGCTGTCAAGGCAGCAAAAGCTGTAAAGACTGCCGATGGCAGCCCTATTAAGGTTGCTGGCGGCATGGGTCCTTCCGGACGCTTCGTGAAGCCTTTGGGGGATTTGGACTTTGAGGAAGCCTACCAGAATTATTTCCAGCAGGCAGGTGCCTTGGAGGCAGCCGGAGCCGACTACATCCTCATTGAGACCTTTATTGACATTCAGGAAATGCGTGCCGCCCTGCTGGCTGCCAAGGATGCCACCAGCCTGCCTGTCATCTGCCAGCTTTCCTACAGCGAGGACGGGCGCACCGTAACAGGCACGGACCCTCAGACTGCCGCTATTACCCTGGACGCCATGGGAGCAGACATCATCGGCATCAACTGCTCCCTTGGCCCTGAGCAGCTGGTACCTATCGTCAAGGCTATCTCTGAAAACACGGCAAAGCCTATCAGCGTCCAGCCGAATGCCGGCATGCCCCAGCTTATAGACGGCAAGACCGTCTTCCCTATGTCTCCTGCTGACTTCGGCACCTGGGCCCCGAAGCTGGTGCAGGCAGGGGCTACCTATGTGGGCGGCTGCTGCGGCACTACCCCGGAGCATATTGCCGCCATCAAGTCTGCCTTGCAGGGCGTGGAGCCGCCTAAGTTCGCTCCCCTGCGCCGCCGTCTGATGCTGACCAGCCGCAGCAAGACCGTCACTGTGGACAAAGAGCTGCCGACGGTGCTGATTGGCGAGCGCATCAACCCTACCGGCAGAAAAAAGCTGGCAGCAGAAATCAAGGACGGCTCCTTTGCCTCCGTCAAGCGCGAGGCACTGGATCAGGTAAAGGCAGGTGCACGGCTTCTGGATGTAAACATGGGTGTCGGCGGCATTGACCAGGCAGCTGCCATGAAGCGTGCCGTAACGGAAATCGCCCAGCTGACGGATGCGCCTCTTGCCATCGATACCAGCGATGCCGCCGCCCTTGAGGCAGGCCTCAGGGCATACCCGGGACGTGCCTTGATTAACTCCGTCAGTGCCGAGGTGGAACGCCTGGAGAAGTTTATTCCCCTTGCCAAAAAATACGGTGCCGCCATTCTCTGCCTGCCATTGACTGATGAAGGTATTCCAAAAACTGCACCGGAACGACTGGCAGTAATGGAGAAAATCATTTCCACTGCCAAGGCAGCAGGCCTCAAGGATGGCGATTTCCTGCTGGATGGCCTCGTCATGACTGTTGCCGCTGATGCAGATGCCTGCAGCCACACGCTGGAAACCCTGAGACTTTACCGGGAGAAATACGGCTACCCTGCCACTATGGGACTGAGCAATATCTCCTTCGGCCTGCCAAACCGTCCGCTGATTAACAGCACCTTCTTTACCATGTGCCTGGCAGCAGGTCTGGATGCCCCTATTATGAACCCTTATGACGAGTCCATGCAGAACGCTCTCATGGCAAGCATGGCACTTCTGGGCAAGGACCCTAACGGGCGGGAATTCAGCCGCAACGAGAAGAACCTTGCCGTACCGAAGAAGGCTGCCGTGGCAAAGCATGTGGAGCTGACACCGCTGGAAGCATTGAAGGCTGCTGTCATTGAAGGCGAGTCTGACGAAATCGGCACCTTGGTAGAAAATGCCATAAATGCCGGATTTGAGCCAAATGAGATTACAGAAAAGGCCCTCACGGCTGCCATGAACGAAATCGGCGTGGATTTCGGCGCAGGGCGGGTATTCCTGCCGCAAGTGCTGCTTTCTGCGGAGGCAATGCGTAGTGCCTTCATCAAGCTGAAGGAGAAATTCCCTGCCGCCAGCGACAGTACCAAGGGCACGGTGGTACTTGCCACCGTCAAGGGCGATGTTCATGACCTAGGCAAAAATATCGTGGGAGCCCTGCTGGAAAACAGCGGCTTCAACCTGATTGACCTGGGCAAGGATGTACCGGCAGAGGATATTGTGGCCGCCGCCCGGGACAACAAGGCAGCCATCGTAGGACTGTGCGCCCTGATGACTACCACCATGACTGAGATTGACGAGGTTATCCGCCAGCTGAAGGAACAGAATATCACTGCCAAGGTCATGGTAGGGGGAGCTGCCCTCACCCAGGAATATGCCGATGAAGCAGGGGCGGACTACTACGCATCTGACGGTGTGGTAGCCCTGAACATTGCCAACGAGATTATCGCTACCAACTAAATTTCCATTGCAGGGCTGATAAGGGTGAATAATCATGTTTCACGTGCAACATGATTATTCGCCTCGCCAGCTCTGCTTCATAGTGATATAATAACCATAATATATCAATGTAAGGAGGAAATTTTATGTTCAAACTGTTCAAGTCATCCCTTTGTGCTTTCTGCCTGCTGTTCATGCTGGCGGCTACGGCTTTTGCCGCACCAGTGCAGGTGGAACCATCTGTGCAGCAGCAGTACCCGGACATTCAGGTGCCTGTTGTTTCCGTGCCTGGCAATCCAGATGCCACTGCTGCCATCAATATCGAAATTGAGAAAAATATTGAAGCATTTATCAGCCAATCCCAGGAATATTATGATGAAAATGAGGACCTGAACAAGGTCTATCTTGGCAACAGCTACACCGTCACCTGCAACGATGACTCGGTACTCAGCATTATCCTCGTCAAATACATCAATGTTGAGCATGCCGCCCACCCTATGCGCTATGTCAACGGGCTGAGCTTTAATCCCCGGACCGGAGAAAAAATCATCACCGTTGACTTGAAGGAATTCTCTGCAGAAAAATATAGAAAAAATATCTATACGCCGGAACTGCTTACTGAAAAGCTAGCCCAAAAGGCAGCCAAAAATGAAAACCTCGTCATCTTCGATGACATCCTGCCTCTGGCCTCCTTGCCTGAGCAGTTCTACTTCGATGCTGACAGGCATGTGCATTTCCTGTTCCAGCCTTACGAGATAGCTCCTTACGCTTGCGGCGTTATTGATGTTGACATGGACACGGAAAGCGATGATTATCTGATTTACAGATAGGATAACAAATTTGCAAAACAAAACAGGTATTGCCGCTGGCAGCAAGCTTTTACATGCTCCCCGGCAATACCTGTTTTAGTTTACGTTCTATTCGAGCCAAAAGACTCTGTTTTCTTTCCTGGCAGCTGCCGTTGGCAATTCACCATCCATGTAGCCAACTGCACAATGGGCAATCCCTTCCCATTCGCCTTCAATGCCCATTTCTTTCAACAGGCTCTGATATTCAGGCAGCTCAAATTCTTCCTTTGCCCTATGAATCCAGATGCTGCCAAGTCCCAGGGAATGGGCTGCCAGCATCATGTTCCCCATGACAAGGCTGCCATCATAGATACCAGTCGGGCAGGTCTTGTCAGCCAGGACAATCAAAATAACCGGTGCACCATAAAATGGGTCAAAGCTTTCATCCCAGCCGCCTATCTCCCTATTGATTTTGGAAAATTTATCCCGCAGTTCCTTATTTGTAACAGCCAGCATGATTGTTGCCTGCTTACCACGGCCATTGGCGGCATACAGCCCTGCCTCAATAATTTGCTTTATATCTTCCTTTGGCGGCATCTCCGGCTTAAACTTGCGAATGCTGCGCCTATCCTTCATGGATTGAATTACTTCATTCATTCTCTGGATTTCCTCCCTATATAATCTTGCAATATCTCTCAAATACTCCCGTTTTCTCAGTT
>JBJDWY010000050.1:0-16002 GCA_051866255.1 Anaerovibrio sp.
AAACTTACATATATCGCCAAAGTAACGATCAAGCACTACGACAAACTGAAATTTATATTTTGATAGTGAAAAGCTTTTTTGACAGCTCTATCATTTCAGGCTCAGGGCTGCTGTTCAGCCACTGGATGCTGCCTGGCTGCTGGCTAGCTGTCAGCAGGCGGCGGCTGTACAGGCGGCGGCGCAGCTGCCGTGCCGTACCTGCCGCCCCATCAAACACCTTCACCTGCGGCCCCAGAAGCTCCGCAATTACCTTCCTGACAAAAGGATAATGGGTGCACCCCAGCACCACGCCGTCCACAGGCCTGTCCGCAAGCTGAACAAAGAATCCCTGCAGAAACTCACGCAGCTGCGGCGAATCCAGCTCTCCCCGCTCCACGAACTCCGGCAGCCCCGGCAAAGGCAGCTTGATAATCTCCGCCTTTCCCTGCCATTCCGTCAAAAGCCCGGCAAACTTCCGCTCACGCAGGGTTGCTTCCGTTGCCAGTACCACAACCCTGCCCCCAGGACAGGCAATCACAGCCGGTTTCAGTGCCGGTTCAATAGCCACGATAGGCAGCTCAGGATACTCATCCCTAAGCCTTGCCCCTGCCGCACTGCTGGCAGTATTGCAGGCAATTACCACGGCTTTGACACCGCGCTTTAAAAGCTTCTGCACCACCTGCTCCGTCAGCTGGTAGATTTCCTCCGTGCTGCGGCTGCCATAGGGGGCATTGGCAGAATCGCCATAAAAAACAAAATTCTCATGGGGCAGCAGCCCTGCCAGCTCCCTGAGCACGCTGATGCCCCCCATGCCGCTATCCATAACGCCTATCGGCCCATCACAATCCAGCTTGATTTCCATACACTATCCAACTCCTGCCAACAAGTACAATAACATTTATTTACAACAACGCAGTTTCGCAACAATATTGCTCACAACAAGCACTACAGGCGCCTGATGACAAATATCAGTCCGCACATCAGCCATAAAAGCATGGAAGACGGTATGTTGAACAGCACATCGTCCGTCACACCATTGAGGGCAACAGAAACCAGAGCCAGCCCCAGCCCCAGAAGGAGCCCTTCCATGGCCTTGTTAGGCAGCACACGCTGATTGAACAGTGCCACCCCCATGGACTTGAAGAAATAAACAAAAAATGCTGCACCGCCCAGCAGGCCGATTTCCGCCGGATAATTCAGATAAATATTGTGGGCATGCACCAAGGTCACGCTGCCATCCACAATATATGTATCATACAGCGGATAAACCATCCAGTAGGCTCCCCAGCCGATGCCCAGCACAGGATGGTCCATAATCATCTGCACCGTGCTTTCCCACATGGCAATGCGCATCTCAGATGAGGTATCCGCCACGGAAAAGGCAGTCTTCATGCGCTCCAGAAGCACCGGGTCCAAAAGCAAAATCCCGGCAATCACCACAATCACCGCCAGCAGGATGCGCTTGTCCCTGAGGATGCCGTAGCTGGCCAGGATAACCACGACAGTCAGAAACGCCCCTCTGGCATAAGTCATGGCAAGGCAGGCAAGGCAGGCCACTATGGCACTACCCAGCCAAATACGCGTAGTTTTGTCCTCCAGCTTCGCCAAAAGCCCCAAAAGGACGCAGATGACAATATCAAGATATGCCGCCAGAATATTGGGATTTTCCCAGGTGGAGAACACCCTTTTTCTCAGCTCAGGAAAAGCCTCCCCGTCTACCCACTTCATCTCGCTGGTATCAATGCCAAAGGTATACTGGAAAAATCCATATGCCACCACAATGGCAGCAGACAGCCCCAGGGCATAGGCAATATACTTCACCTCGCCCTTGGTAGTCACGTTCTGCGTAACCAGCACAAAGGTCATGCAGTAAACCACCGCCAGATTGTACCAGTTATAAAAACTGAAGCCCCTGTCAGGGGACACCAGCACCGATGCCCCGCCGCACAGCATAAAAACCAGTATGGCACCAAAAACCGGGCTTTTGCGGTAATGATAGCCGCTGTCAAATTTCCAGCGGAACAAATACACAGCAAAACCCAGCAGCAGGGCAATTTCCGCCACCACAGGCGACAGTGCCACAAAAAATGCCTCTGCCACGATTGCCATCACAATCAAATCCCTGCAACCCCGGGAAGAAGCAAATTTTCTCAACCCACTCAATATCTGCACCTCATTTTCCATGATTTTGCAGGCACTGCCCCTAGGCAGCAGCCTGTCCGAATTTACCTACCCATTTTACCACTAATAGCGGTCAAATACAATTGACCAATCCCATAGTATAATGTTATGCTTATAAATAATCGCAATATATATCTGGAAAAAATGCTTGATGCCACGATATATGGATACATTAAACGGGTTTTTTTAATGCCCGATTTTTGAGGAGGAACCTTTAGCTATGAGTTTAGACGGCATTTCAATGCACCCCCTGGCCATCGAGCTGGACAGGGCAGTGGCAGGAGGGCGCATTGACAGGATAAATCAGCCTAGCAAGCAGTCCATCGTCATGTCCCTGCGGCTGCCGGGCAAAAACGTGCTGCTCCACATCACCATCAATCCCCAGAACCCCGCCATGCACCTGATTGACAAGGCACCGGAAAATCCGCCGGAACCGCCCATGTTCTGCATGGTGCTGAGAAAGCACCTGGAAACAGGCAGGATTGCCGGTGTGCGCCAGTACGGGCTGGACAGGCTGTTGATGCTGGACATTGATTTTCTGTCTGCCGGTGGCAAAATTATCACCAAGACTTTGGTTGTGGAGCTGATGGGCAAATACAGCAACATCATCCTTGTGCAGGATGGCATCATCATCGATGCCCTCAGAAAGGTGGGCACCAATTCCAGCCGCGTCAGGACAGTCCTGCCGGGGGATGCCTATGTCCTGCCCCCCCAGCAGGAGAAGCTGAACCTGCTGGAAACGCCTATAAGCGAGGCCATAGCTGCCATCAGGACAAAAGAGGACATGAAGCTCTCCAAGGCAATCCTGGATACCTGCCTGGGCTTCGGTCCCGTAACGGCAAAAGAAGCAGCATATGGCGCCGGGCTGCCTGCCAGCATGTCTGTCAGCCAGCTGAATGACGGCGATTTTGCCTCACTGAAAAACGCCCTGCAGGAAATCACGGACAGCTTCCGTGAACCCTGCGGTGCTGCTTCCATCGTCATCGACAAGAACAACAAGCCCCTGGCCACTGCCTCCTTCCCCCTCCATTATTTTACCAATGAAACCATCCTGACCTTCCCTACTATCAGCGAAATGCTGGGCAGGGCATCCAGCCTCACAGGCAGCTACCAGATACCTGACAAGGACAGGTTCAGGAAGCTGATGAAAAACGAACTGAACCGGGCTGAAAACAAGGTGCAGAAGCTGCGTGACGACATAGCTGCCGCCGACAATGCCGAAGAATACCGCATCAAGGCGGACAATCTCATGACCTACCAGTACCAGTTCCAGGACCGGGTGGATGCAGAGGTCACCGTGCCCAACATCTACAGCGAGGCAGGGGAAGCCATCACTATAAAGATGGACCAGCGGCTCTCCGTGGTGGAAAACGTGCAGGCCTACTACAAGAAATACGATAAGCTGAAACGCGGCAAGGAGCTTCTTGAGCAGCAGCTGCAGCACTGCCTTGATGACATACGGTACATGTCATCCATCGAAGCATCCCTGGAATCCTCCACCCGGCTGGCAGAAATCAACGATATCAAGGCGGAGCTGATTGCCAGCGGCATCCTCAGGGAAAAGCCAAAAAAGCATGCCGCCGAGAAGCAGTCCCAGCCTTTCAAATTTACCGCCCCTGACGGCACTCAGATACTGGTGGGCAAAAACAACTATCAAAACGACAGGCTCACCTTCAAGACCGCCAATCCCGGGGATATCTGGCTACATACCCAGAACATACCCGGCTCCCATGTCATCCTCCGCTGTGACGGAGCTGAGCCGGCAGAGGACACCCTGCTCCTGGCCAGCTACCTGGCTGTGCATTTCTCCAAGGCACAGGGCTCCTCAAAGGTTCCCGTGGACTATACCCGGGCGCGCTTTGTCAAGAAGCCATCCGGGGCAAAGCCGGGCTTCGTAATCTTTACCAATCAGACCACCCTTTATGTCACGCCGGAAGCAGAGATCTTGCAGCCTGTGCTTTTGCAGGAGGCATAAATCCCTGGCAAAGAAAAAGAGTTATGAACTCACTGCACAGTGAGCCATAACTCCTTTTTTATTGAATTTATTTTTTAAATCAATTCATACATGTTCCTGGTCTGCTCAAGAATGCTGTCACGGCGCTTCTTGGACTCGGCAAAGTAATCATGCAGTGCCTGCCTGTCATTGTTTTCAATGGCACCTGCCACCTCCCCCAGGATGCCCTGCAAAATCCTGATATGGTTGACGATTGCCTCCCCATTGGTCATGCAGATATCAGCCCACATGTCGGCATTGGAGGAAGCAATGCGTGTTGTATCCTTGAAGCCGCCTCCGGCCAGCTTCAGGCAGGCCTCCTTATCACCGTGGCTCCTGTTCAGAAGGGTTACCAGCGCGGCAGCAGCCACATGGGGAATATGGCTGATAACGGAAGCACAGCGGTCGTGCTTGGCAATATCCAGCGTAGTCAGATTTGCTCCTGTCAGGCGCATCAGGTCGCAGATTTTCTCATGCACCTGCTTGGGCACTCCCTCGTTCTCCACGATAACATAGCATTTATTGACAAACAAATCTTTCTGGGCAGCCTCAACGCCGCTTTTTTCCCTGCCGGTCATAGGATGCCCCGGCACATAATAAATATCCGGTGGCAAAATCTCCTTCAGGCCGTTCCAGACGTACTGCTTGGTACTGCCTGCATCCGTAATAACCGTTCCCGGCTTCATAAAAGGAAGCAGCTTCTCCACCATAGGCACCATCTGCAATACAGGTGTGCTGAGGAAAACAATATCCGCCCCCGTAATCACCTCTGCCGGATTGTCGGAGGCAAAATCCACAGCCCCCAGTGCCACAGCCCTCTCCATGGACTCCCGGGTGCGGCACATGCCGGTAATGTAAATCTCATCCCCCAGCTTATCCTTCAGGCACAGTCCCAGGGAACCTCCTATCAGCCCCACGCCGATAATAGCAAGCTTCAGCTGTGACATCAACCCTCACCTCTTAACATGGAAGCAACACGCTTGATATCTGCCATTACTTCCTCAAAATCAGCAGGAGTCAGGGACTGCTCACCATCGGAGAGAGCCACCTCAGGATGCGGATGTACCTCGATAATCAGGCCGTCTGCCCCGGCAGCGATAGCGGCAATGGCCATAGGGCGCACCATGCTGCGGCGTCCCGTGCCGTGGCTAGGGTCAACCACGATAGGCAGGTGGGAAAGCTCCTTGATAGCGGCTACGGCACTCAGATCAAGGGTATTCCTGGTGTAGGTCTCGTAGGTGCGGATACCACGCTCGCAGAAGATTACATCGTCACAGCCCTCGCTCATGATGTACTCAGCCGCATTGAGCCACTCCTTGATGGTGGCGCAGAGGCCGCGCTTCAGCATGACAGGCTTGCCTGCCCTGCCCACTTCCTTCAAAAGCTGGAAGTTCTGCATGTTCCTGGCACCAATCTGCAGCACATCTGCATAGCTTGCTACAGTCTCAATAGAACGCTGATCCACAACCTCGGTGACAACCTTCAGCCCGTTGGCATCCGCTGCTTCCCGGAGCATTTTCAGCCCCTGCTCTGCCAGCCCCTGGAAATCGTATGGGGAGGTACGAGGCTTGAAGGCACCGCCCCGCAGGAACTGGGCACCAGCCTTGGCCACGGCAGTAGCTGACTCCATCAGCTGCTCCATGCTCTCCACTGCGCAAGGACCTGCCATGACAACAGGCTTGCTGCCGCCGATTTCCACGCCGCCAACGTTGATAACGGTGTTGTTTCTCTTGAACTCCCGGCTTACCAGCTTGTATTTCTCGGTGATGCGCACGGTCTTCTCCACGCCGCTGAGATGCTGCATCTCCAGCTGCCCGATAGCGGCCTTGTCACCGATTACGCCCACAATAGTGCGGCTGGTGCCCTGAGAAAGATGCACATCCAGTCCCTGGGACTTCACCTTGCTGATAACATTGTCCAGATCTGCCTGAGTTGAATTTGGTGCCATTACGATAATCATGATAATTCCCCCTAGTATAACATAAAATTAATTAACTAAAATTGAGTGAAAATTTGAATGATAAATTTAAGCTGAAATGAATAAAATCTAAATCTGAATACAAAAAAACCGCCCCCAAATACAGGGACGGCTATTAACCGTGGTACCACCCTGCTCGCTTTCGCAAGCACTCTTTTCGGATACTATCATATCCTAGCCCATGATAACGGAAGCAATCCGGCGAAACCTACCATCACCATCATAAAAGCAGACAAGGAACGTCTTCCCCTGCCACACAACACGGCAACCTGCCTCAAGTGACTTCAGCCCGCAGCTCACGAGTGTATATTCCCAGCTTCTCCTGCTGTGTCGCAGCAACCCACAGCTCTCTGCAAAGTGCCCACTGGATTTCTCTCGCTCATAGCCATTAGCATATAAAACTCTGCACTCAGAATTTGTTTAACAACTTCTTACAACTTACAAGCCTTATTTTAAACACTAAAAACGGATTTGTCAAGAACAATATTAAAAAATTATTATTTATTACCGTTCGCCATCAGTAATTACCAGTTATGATGTACCATCCGATATCCGCTTTGTGTACGCCCCCTGCCATGCTACTCCCTGCGTATCAGGGCAATCTCGTCACAATCCGGGAACTTCGGGCAGTCAATGCAGTCCTTCCAGATCTTATGGGGCAAATCATCCCGGGAAACCACCGTAAAGCCAAGGCTTTCAAAGAACTTCGGCTTGTAGGTCAGGGTAAAAAAGGTCTTTACCCCCAGCTCCCTGCCTTCCTCAATCAGCATATTCACAATGCCGCTGCCGATGCCCTGACGGATGACCTCCGGTGCCACTGCCATAGCGCAGATTTCTGCCATGGAATCCCAGGTAATATGCAGGCCGCCTACCCCTACAACCTCGCCATCCTCGTCCTCTGCCACCACCAGGTCACGCAGATTTTCGTAGATGGTATTGCGGGAACGCGCCAGCATCTCACCATTTTTCGCATAGACCGCTATCAGGTGAAAAATCGTTTCTGTATCGCCAAAGCGAGCCTTCCTAAAAATCATTGATGCCCACTCCTAAAACTTCAAAATCTCTTATTCCTTGCCCATGCTTGGACACACTTCCCCCAGCGGGCATTCACTGCACAAGGGCCTGCGTGCCTTGCACACCCTGCGGCCATGCCAGATGAGCCAATGATGAGCCTGGCTCCACAATTCCTTGGGAATAGCCTTCATCAGCCCCTCCTCCACCTCAAGGGGAGTCTCCCCCACAGCCAGCTTCAGCCTGTTGGCCACCCGGAAAACATGAGTGTCCACCGCGATAGCAGGCCGGTCAAAGGCAATGCTGGTAACCACGTTGGCAGTCTTCCTGCCCACTCCCGGCAGCTTCAGCAGGGTATCAAAATCCTCCGGCACCTGTCCGTCAAACTCCCGCACCAGAATCTCGCAGGTAGCCATGATGTTCTTCGCCTTATTGCGAAACAGGCCGCAGTCCTTGATCTCCTGCTCCAGAGCCGGCAGCCCCATGTCCACAATATCCTGGGGACATGGAGCCTTGGCAAAGAGCCTTTCCGTGGTAATGTTCACCCTTACATCCGTACACTGGGCAGACAAAATCACCGCAACCAAAAGCTCAAAGGGATTGCGGAACTTCAGGGCAGGCTTGGTATCCTTGTACACCTCACCCAAAATGGCAATTTGTTCAGCCTTTATTTTCTTGGTAACACGCATAGCATCACCACCACATGGACAATTAGTTTATCATAACAATAATTTTGTTAGTTGCCTGATTTAGCAATTAAGCGGTCAGGCTAATTAGTTTGTCAGGCTCCTGATCGGTGCCGGAATGCGTCCGCCACGGGCAATAAATGCCTCGGAGCTCCAGTTGTTGCGAACCTTGACAATAGGGCAGCGACCCAAGAGACCGCCAAACTCCACACTCTCCCCAACCTTCTTGCCAGGAACAGGAATGACGCGGACAGCAGTAGTCTTGTTGTTGATCATGCCGATAGCCGCCTCGTCAGCAATGATGCCGGAAATAGTAGCGGCAGTAGTATCGCCTTCCACAGCAATCATGTCAAGACCTACGGAGCATACGCAGGTCATGGCCTCCAGCTTCTCAATGGACAGGGAGCCGCACTCGATGGCCTCAATCATGCCCTGATCCTCGCTGACAGGAATAAATGCACCGCTCAGGCCGCCTACATGGGAGGAAGCCATCAGGCCGCCCTTCTTCACAGCATCGTTCAGAAGTGCCAGTGCCGCAGTTGTCCCCGGCGCACCGCAGCGTTCCAAGCCCATTTCCTCCAGTACGTTGGCAACAGAGTCACCTACTGCCGGAGTCGGAGCAAGGGAAAGGTCGATGATGCCGAACGGCACACCAAGGCGACGGGAAGCCTCACGGGCAACCAGCTGTCCCACACGGGTAATCTTGAAGGCAGTCTTCTTGATGGTCTCGGCCACCTCGGTAAAGTCGGCACCCTTCAAATCCTCCAGGGCATGCTTGACAACGCCAGGGCCGCTGACGCCTACGCTGACAACCTTCTCCGCCTCGCTGACGCCATGGAAAGCACCTGCCATGAAAGGATTATCCCCCGGGGCGTTGGCAAATACCACCAGCTTGGCACAGCCCAAAGCATCCTGGTCACGGGTAAGCTCGGCAGTACGCTTGATAATCTCACCCATCTGGCGCACGCAGTCCATGTTGATGCCTGCCTTGGTAGAGCCCAGGTTTACAGATGAGCACACTACATCCGTGGTAGCCAGTGCCTGTGGAATGGAATCCAGCAGGATTTTATCGCCATTGGTAAAGCCCTTTTCCACCAGCGCAGAAAAACCGCCGATGAAGTTTACTCCCACAGCCTTAGCAGCCTTGTCCAAAGTCTCAGCTACCGGCACATAAGAGTCAGTCTTGCAGGCCTCGGCAGCAATGGCAATAGGGGTTACGGAAATACGCTTGTGAATAATAGGAATACCATACTGAGCCTCGATATCCTCACCGGTCTTTACAAGAAATTCGGCAGACTTGGTAATCTTATCATACACATTGCGGCAGAACTGGTCAATGTTCGGATGAGCACAATCACGCAGGGAAATGCCCATGGTAATGGTGCGCACATCCAGCTTATTCTCCGTAATCATGCGATTTGTTTCTAAAATATTATCTATAGTAATCACAAAAAATCCTCCATACAGCTATACTACGACAACAATTCTATTATGACAACAACCCTGATACGACAAATATCGCACCGAGTGGTCAGATATTGTGCATAATGCAGAGTGATTAGATATTGTGCATAATGTTGAAGATTTCCTGATTCTGTACCTTTATCTCCAAATCCAGCTCCTGCCCCTTCTCCCTGAGCAGCTTCTGCATCTCAGGCAGCTTTACATTGTCACCCACAGTCTCAGCCATCATAATCATATTAAAAAAACCATCCATGATGTTCTGATTTACGCTGAGGATATTGATATTGTTCTCCGCCAGAATGTTGCTGACCATTGCAATAATACCCACTCTATCCTTACCAACAGTAGTAACAACCAATTTCATGCTATTCTCTCCTATCATAATTCAAGTGAACAGGATACAAAATCCCCGATATTTTTACATTATAGCATAGTGAAGGAAAATTTATAACCACCTGGGGAAAAATATTTGGGAAATTTAGCTATTTCTCCTTATCTCAAAGTTCTTTAAACATACATAACGACTCTGCCATAGATACATAAGGGCCATAATTTTCGATTACCTCAAAGCCAACCTTCCTGTATACATGGCATGACTCCTGCAACAATTCCCCAGTCTCAAGAATCACTTTTTTATAGCCAAGCTCCTTTGCCCACCCCAGCAATTCCAGAACCAGCCTTGTGCCTATGCCTTTACCTTGAAACTCCTCTCTGACAAATACTCTTTTGAGCTCAGTTGCATTTTCTATATCATCATACTGATATTCCCGAATTGCCCCTGCACCAGCAACTACACCATCGCAATATACTACCACAGCCTCTTTTATCTCATCAAGCTGGTTATATTGTTTATACTTATCTCGCTTTATGGCTCTGCCAACCCGCCTATCCAAATCAATATCCAGCAGGCGGCAATTTTCAATGAAATCTTCATTATCGCCAGAACATCTTACAAAAATCAGATTATCCCCAGCTATATACTCATTCAAATGCAATTCCTCCCACATGTATTACAAGTTTCATTCACGCTCTCTCAATAAAGCCTGATGTAATTTCTTCTCCACCTTCCCCAACTCATCCAGCAGAGCTGGCCTCCTTGGATATGTCTGTTTCAGTTCATCAATCAGTGCTTTAGCCGTATCCTTCCCCTTCCATTTTATAAGCTGTGCAATCTGCTTCGTTACCTTCTTATATTCCCGCCTATCCTTTGCCTCAGCACAGTTCTTACTTATTTCCTTATAACACAAATCATAAACATGTTCTGGATATTCCTTAACCAAATATTCCCCATAACAAAATAAATCATACGGATACGCCATTACATCTTCAAGCAATCGCTTCTTTTCATTTTCAGCAATAAGAATACTGCGGTAGCATACAGTTTGCTTGCTGTCCCTTAATCCATTCAGCAATACCTCATAATTCTCAGTCCATGTACCACATTCATTAAGAATCAGCTTTAAAACATCCCAGAATTGCTCATTCCCCATAAATAGCAGCTTTTTTGCCTGAGTGATTTGCTTCTCAATGTCATTTGCTGCCTTGTAGATGTCATATAAAATATTATTCCAATCTTCCGGATTACTGCTGCAATAATGCCTGAACTTTTCTTTATTTATCTTATCTAAGCAAAGTTTCTCTGCCTCATCATAATTCTTATCTTCTATAGCATCTTTGATAGCTATAAGACAAAACTCATCAAGCGAAATATTTTGGTATAATTCGTCCTTTGTATAATTTCTGCCATACAAATGCCTATGTATACGATATCTGACGAGCAAATCTTGCTCTTGCCTGTATTCTGGCAAAGGAGCTTCCTGGATATCTTCCAAGAATTTATCCAAAGTCTTTTCTATTTTCTTTGCACTCTTTTCATCACAGAGGCAAATCCCACATTTCAACAAATCATAACGCCAGTCAATCCAGCCATCAAAAACTTTTTTCTTTGCGTTCTTTATAATCAAAGCAAGTGCCTGATCACGCATTTCTTTATCCTGTTTTGCAATTTCTTTTGCACAGTTACCTATTGGTTCATATGTACGTAGTATAACATCTGTCAGCATGCCAGAACTGCTATCTGCACGATATGCCAGTTTTATACCGGACACCAGGATGTATACCGAAGCCTCTAGTGCAGCCATATAACCACCAAGCTTAAAAGTCTCACCACACATATCCAAGCAATCGTGCATATCCATACAAATATTGTCACAGCTTCTCCAATTAATAAATCCGCGATGAGTATTGAATTTAATTGAAGCTGCAATTATAGTTTTCACTGTTGAAACAATATCTGCTGTAGGCATCATACAAACACCTCTTTTTTGTAATAAACATTATCAATTACATTGCTCATCATCTATAATTTTCCAGAATCCACTATCCCGTGTCCAATACAACATAAATTATCCCTTTCCTTTGTACGGCATTTAATAGTTTTAGAACTTACACCTAATACACTTACTATTTTCTCTGTAATAATTTTGCTGTTTTAGCGAATCAAATCCATAAATTGAATATCTAATCTGTCTTGATGGACATCATAATTCAGTTTCGACATCACTACAGTAAACTGATAACCGTCTAAGCGAAATGATGGTCTTTTGCTCTCATTATAAATTATTTTAAATTCATATCTACTCCACTGATTATGTTTTCCCCACTGCCTTTACGCTCCATATATCCAAGCCATTTGAACACATCAGCAAGAATCGGATTTATTCTGTTTGAAGGTACTGAAAGTGTATCTCTACCCTAAATCGTAGAACCATCCAATATTCCGCCAAGAGAATGATTTCCATTCTGTCAACATATATGCCAATACGAACTTCACTGCCATTCACAATATAGTCACGATGAGCCAAAGTATTTACAATGGCTTCGTGATAGCTCCGCTCTACATACTCTGGCATTTTTTCTATTGAATTTGCCATCTTGCATCATTTTTCAATATCATCTGCACCAATCAATCATCCTAGTGTTAAAATCGTTCTAAAGTTATTTTTTAGAATTATTCCTAGTTTTTCTTCATCAACATTTCTTGCTACAGATAAAAATTGATATATATCATTCATGAAATTTATTGAATAATTATTTTCAAGTCCTATAGTAAAAGGAGCATCACTTTCAATAAGTATTCTTTCTAATGGAATTTTTGTTATTATTTTTTTCCCATTATTGCTTCGTATCATCTGATGATTTATTGAAAAATAGTAACCTCTTTCTACTGCCTCTTTAATTTCTTTTATAGTTCCTGAATACCAATGAAATATCACTTTAGATTTACAGTGATTCAAAATTTCCAGAACTTGTTTCTCCGCTTTTCTTGTATGAACTGACAAGATCTTATCACCATATTGATTGCAAATAGAAACTATTTCACTTAATATCTCTAGCTGCGTTTCTCGTTCTCTACGATCCTCTGTTGTAAAGTCAGCCCCTATCTCTCCAATATATCTAGTATATCGTATGTTACTTCTAAACTTATCAATTTGATTCTTATATTTATAAACCAGCTCTGGATGAAATCCCAATGCAAACTTGACATACCTATATTGTCCATAGCATAATCTATATTTTTCAAATAACTCTGGCAAATTTGTAATAGCAATCGTATAACATCTATTTGCTTCCATATATGTTAACACATCATCTCTATTTTGGTATAAGTCAAAATGCATGTGTGTATCAAAATAAAACTTTGACATCATATCTCCTCCAAATAATCTTTAAACTCTTTCATTCCACGTACATATAGATTTGCAAATTCCCCAATTTTTTCTTCAATAGGTCCACTTTGTTGTACTGTCAAAAAAGCGTATTTGGGGATATATTTATTGATGCCAAGTCTGTAGGAATTTAAAATTGTCCTAGCTTCTTTTATAATTTTAAACTTACTATCTCTATATATGCTTTGATCATGCATACCAGCTTTCTTTATGGCTGCTTGCCTAATAACACATGGAAGACAATAACCACAATGCCTTGCTTCCGTCTCCTTAAGCATTCTGCCGTTATCAGGATGTGAACACGACATTGTACTAGATAAATTATTCTCCACAAATTCTTTATTTTTACACTCTATCAACATTTCGCCTTTTGTTTTAAATTGGTACGGATTTACAAAATGTATATCTAACTCCAAACGATTTAATAACTCTTGAAACATCCTCAAATAGTATGGATGCGTGGTTCTCGTACTGCTCGTACCTAATCTAGAAGATGTACTAGGGATGTTTAATGATATTAATCCATTTTCTGGAATAACAATTTCCACATTTTTTTCAAGTGCTGAAGCCAAAACAATTGCGTGAGAAAAAAACATAAATGATCTCGTTCTTGTTGTTTCTTCTTTTCCTGCTATAACCTTGGCAAAATATTGATGAAAGTCTCTTTCTTCTACATCATAGAATTGAATAAGTTTTTTCTTTAAAGCATCTTGAAATTCCTTTGTTCCTTTTCCCCCTCCATAATGACTTACAAAAAGAGTTTTTCCTTCATTTTTTTCCAATAAATCAATTGCACCAATAAACGAATCCAAACCTCCAGAAAACATACACAAGCGATCATAATCTTTTAATTTATCCTTATTTATTTTAATATATTTTTCATAACAAATTTTTTCTATGTATGTTTCTTTTCTTGATCTAAATACAAATGTATAGAAATCCCCACTTAAAAAAGATAATAATTTTTCTACTAAATCTTTATTTTGATTCCATACATTCAAGTTCATCACTGGTATATGAATTTCTATATTTCGACTCCAACCATCCGCTGCATCATTTCTACAACACAACCTATCAGCTGCAAAAACAGATAGTGAAATATATAGCAAGTCTAATGCTTTTTTGGCATACCAGTGTGGAAGGAAATTTTTATACTTCCAAAAAGTATAGGAAAAAGAATTATCTCTTGTAAAATCAATGACCTTTTCTTGTTTATTTACATGGTATTGTTCTTCTGAATCAAGAATAACATTAAATATCATTCTATTCCCTCCAATGCTTTAATGCATTTTGTACTTAAATCAGATATAGCTTCTGTAACGTTCTTATTTATTAAGCTACCTTTCTTTTCAAACTCAATTTTGACAACACTAGAAATAATATCTTTAAAGTCATTTTCCATTTGACACGTTTTAGTTGCATCGTCCATATACTTTTCAAAACGACTTTCCAAATCTTTTAGCATCATATTCCAAATGTACGAGCTAATATATTTACACATAGCTTTATCCATTAAATACGATTCCATGTTATTTAAACACTCTAAATTCATATCATTTTTTTCTACATACTCATATAAATCTACAAGAGTTTCCTGAGCTGCTTCTCTAGCTGCCGCCTCTTCCTTTGTATTAACTCCTGGAGACATTACATCAAGTAATCTCGAAAAAATTTCAGATACACTTTTACCTTGAAACTGAATTCCTAAATTATCAAGTGTTATACTTATACCATCTGTACTTATGTGATATAATATTGAACCAATGCTTTTTGCTGTTTTTAATCCAGCAGATGATTGATTCATCATTTTCCCAGCTCCACCAGTAGCTTTTATATATTGTTTGATTATATGTCTTCTATTGCCTTTAGTTCCACCACTAGTAATAAACTTAGACATATCAGTCTTTACAGTTTGCCATGATACAGAAACTATATTGTCCTCACTACCTTCATAATCAGATGGTAATAGTGCACTTCTATCATTATTGCCATAAAAAATACTAGATGTCCCCACTCTTAATCACCTCGCAGCTTACCTTTTAATATCCTCTCGGAATCTTGAACAATAGGTAAAATCTAGCGTTCAAGGTTCTTTTTATATTTATATCCCCCACAAATTTTTCAAAATTTGTACAAGAAGTGCTTGACAAATTTCAAAAAATTTGCGGCGCTTCGCGCCTTCTTAGAAAAGGTGTTCCAAGTCTAAACTTCAAGAAGGGGGATACACAACATGATACCAATCTACACGACAAATCATCGCCATTACAAGCAACGCTGCCGCATATTTTTACAAAATTCCTACCCTAATTTAAAAACCATTCCAAATAGAATTCGCAAGACCATCAATATGATTACTTATCCTGATTTATCATACATTGACAACATAATGCGAAATTATTACTCCAAATATGGCCCAGCTCCGCGTCCTGCATCATGTATGCTGCGTTCACTGCTCTTAGCGATAATGTGCAAAGTCACATCTATAACCCAGTGGGTAGATATATTGCACACACAGCCACTATATGCCGTCATCAGCGGTTTTGAGCCGGATAATGTACCTGGAGTAGGTACTTTCTACGACTTTATAAACAGATTGTGGAAACTTGACACTAACAACATATCATCTCATATTAAATTTCCTAAACGCAAGCCTTCAAATCCACCTATCAAAGGTGACAAAGCTGCTTCTGTTGAAAAAAATACTGTAGCCGAAGAGTTAGATGCCATAATGTCAGGTCAATCACCAATCTCAGCGCATCAGCCATTCAGCCTGCTCTTTAAAATATTTGAGAATTTTCTTTTCATTTCCCATACCCAAGGATTAATCAACTTGTATTCCTTGCAACTTGCAGGTGACGGTACACCTTTAGTAACTGCCAGTAAAGAACGAAGCAAAGCCATTGTAAAAGGTGCCAGAGCATATACGCATCCACTGCCAAGATATTATTCACAGCCTGACTGCGACATTGGCTGGGATTCTTA
>JBJDWY010000051.1:0-3554 GCA_051866255.1 Anaerovibrio sp.
CCGGAGGACTATCTGGTGCTGAACTACGACAACGACAAGACCCGTGATATGGCAAGCCGTGCCAAGGGACAGGTATTCTTTTTCAGCCGCCTGGAAAAGCTGGAAGAAGGTGCCTTTGTGCAGGATGGCTGGCTGACTATTGTATGGAAGGGACAGACCTGCCGCCTCTGCCGTACCGATGAGCTGAAAATCAAGGGCGGCCACAATGTGGAAAACGCTCTGGCTGCGGCTTCTGCCGCCTTTTTGGCAGGGGCGAGAATCCCGAAGATTATTGATGTTTTGAAGGAATTTGCCGGGGTAGAGCACCGCATTGAGCCGGTGGCAACTATTGCCGGTGTTTCCTACTACAACGATTCCAAGGCTACCAATACTGATTCCTCTATCAAGGCACTGGAAAGCTTTGACGGCCACATCGTGCTGATTGCCGGTGGCGATGACAAGATGACGGATTTGACGGATTTCATGACATTGGTGAAGGAGCGTGTGGATGAGCTGATTCTGGTAGGGGATGCTGCAGCACGTTTCAAGGAAAATGCCCTGAAGCTGGGGTATCCGGCAGAGCATATCCATGAGGCTGGCTACTCCATGGAGGAGGCTGTGAAGAAGGCTCACGCCATTGCCGGGCCGCCACAGACCGTGCTGCTGTCTCCTGCCTGTGCCAGCTTTGATATGTATGATGGCTTCGAGGCCAGGGGCAGGGATTTCAAGCGGCTGGTAAAGGAACTGGCAGATAACTGATTGCCATAGATGAACATATTGGCAGCTTTTAGAGTAGTGACTGGTTGTTTGCTGGATGGAGTATATGAAGATGAAGATTATTGTTTCGGGTGGCGGCACGGGCGGTCATATTTATCCTGCCCTTACCCTGATTCGGACATTGGAAAAGAAGGTTGACAGGCTGGAAGTGCTGTATGTGGGCACTCATGCAGGCCTGGAGGCAGATATTATACCTAAAGAGGGGATAACCTTTGAAACAGTGGATTTGCAGGGTTTCAAGAGGAGCCTCAGCCCGGAGAATATCCTGCGGGCTGCCAGGGCCATCAAGGGCGTAGGCAAGGCCATGGGCATTGTGAAAAAATTTCAGCCGGATGTGGTCATCGGCACCGGCGGCTATGTATGCGGCCCTGTGCTGATGGCGGCAGGTCTTTTGGGGATTCCGTCCCTGATTCAGGAGCAGAATGTCATTCCGGGGATTACCAACAAAATCCTTGCCAAATTTGTAGACAGGATTGCCACCGGCTATCAGGAGGCAAGCAAGCATTTCCCGGCTGGCAAGGTGGAATTTACCGGCAACCCTATCCGCGCCGAGGTAATGGCTCCGCGGCAGGAAGGTGACTATGAGGCATTTGATTTGCTGCCGGGCAGGAAGACCATCTTGGTATCCGGGGGCAGCCGGGGAGCCAGGAGCATCAACCGGGCCATGGTGAACGTGCTGAAGCATTATGCCGGCCGTCGTGATGTGCAGATACTCCATGCCACCGGCAAGGGGGAGTACGAGGATATCATGAGCCGCATCCGGGCAGCCGGGGTTGATTTGGAGGCTGCCTGCAACCTGCAGGTGGTGCCATATCTGTACAACATGCCTCAGGCCATGTCCATTGCTGACCTGGCAGTGTTCCGTGCCGGTGCTACGGGGCTGGCGGAGCTGACGGCCAAGGGGATTCCGGCGATTTTGATTCCATATCCTTATGCGGCGGAAAATCATCAGGAGCATAACGCCCGGGCGGTGGAAAAGGCCGGGGCGGCAAGGGTTATCCTGAACAAGGATATCAGCCCGGAGCTTTTGATTGAGACTATTGATGAGCTGCTGGAGGACCAGGGCACCCTGCGCAAAATGGCGGCAGCCAGCAGGTCCCTGGGCAGGCCGCAGGCGGCGGATACTATCGCTGAGATGATTTTGGAGCTGGCCAGAAGCAGGCAGTAAGGCAGGATTTGTGACGTTTTTGAGCTGGCAGAAACGGCAGGATTGAGAAGGTTTTGCGCTGGCAAAAGCGTCAGGTAGTAAAGGAGAGAATTTTCGTGTTAGACGGTATAAATAAAGTGCATTTTGTAGGCATTGGCGGCGCAGGCATGAGCGCACTGGCCAAAATCCTGGTGGAGAAGGGCTATCAGGTGTCCGGCTCCGATGTAAAGGAGTCTGTTATGATAGGGGTGCTGCGGGATTTAGGCGCACGGATATTTATCGGGCAGAAGGCTGAGAACGTGCATGGGGCGGAGGCCATCGTGGTTTCCACCGCTATCAGGGAGGAAAATCCCGAGGTGGTGGAGGCCAAGAAGCTGGGGCTCAGGCGGCTGCACCGCTCCGATGTGAATGCCTACCTCATCAATAACTGCAAGGGCATTGCCGTAGCAGGTGCCCACGGCAAGACCACCACTACCTCCATGCTGGGGGTGTCCCTTGATTATGAGGGGGTATCACCAAGCATCATCATCGGCGGCGAGGTGGATTACCTGGGCAGCAACGCCAAGCTGGGCAAGAGCGATTACCTGGTGTCCGAGGCAGATGAAAGCGATGGCACCTTCCTGAAGTATTATCCTTATGTGGGCATTGTGACCAATGTGGAGAATGACCACATGGACCATTATGGCACCATGGAGAATATCATCAAGGCATTTACTCAGTTCCTCAGTCAGATTCGCCCTGAGGGCTTCGGGGTTGTGTGCTTTGACAATGAAAATATCCGCAATATAGTCAGGGATAATAAGGACAACAATAAGTTCAGGGCACGGATTATCTCCTATGCTATTGAGTGCAGCGAGGCTGATTATCAGGCGGCAAATATTGAGAGCTCCGTGGAGGGGACTTCCTTTGATGTTATCCACCAAGGGGAAAATCTCGGACAGGTGAAGCTCCATGTGCCGGGACGCCACAATGTCCTCAATGCCATGGCTGCCGTGGTGACGGGCCTGCAGCTGGGGCTGACGGTACCTCAGATGGCAGAAGGCCTGACTATGTTCAACGGAGCCAAGCGCCGCTTCCAGACCAAGGGCAAGGTGGACGGCATCTGGGTGGTGGATGATTATGCCCATCATCCGACGGAGATTGCCACTACATTGAAGGCAGCCCGCCAGACTCAGCCAAAGCGGCTGATCTGTGCTTTCCAGCCTCATCGCTACAGCCGCACCCAGCTTTTGCAGAAGGAGTACGGCAGCTGCTTCCAGGGCTGTGATGTGCTGGTGCTGACAGATGTGTATTCCGCCGGTGAGGACCCGATTCCTGGCATTGACGGGGAGCTTCTGGTCAGGGAAGTAAAGGCGCAGACAGGCCAGCAGGCAGTTTATATCCAGGACAAGAAGGAGATTGCCGGGTATCTGAAATCCATCGCCCAGCCGGGGGATTTGATTATGACCATGGGTGCCGGTGATATTGTCAAGTGCGGCGAAACCCTCGTAGATTTATTGCAGAAATAGTCTTTTTATAGCTAAGTGGCTATTGTTCAGACGAGAGGGATAAGGTGTGGCATGTACCCTAAGAAAACCTTTGTTGCGCCTCGTTACTTCATTCATCAGAGCCGAAGGCGATAGATGAATGTTAGTAACGCGAGGCACAACTA
>JBJDWY010000052.1:0-15840 GCA_051866255.1 Anaerovibrio sp.
CATCCCATTTTTAGTCTGAACAGAGTGCACGAACCAACAAAACTCATCCGTTAATGTTCCAAAAGCCTCGTACCTTCACGACGATAAACTGAAATTTCTAATTTATTTAGTTGCTGCCCGGATAATTGCCTCTGCCACTTCCTTGATGGTCTTCCTCTTTGCCATGCTGTACTGCTGAATGCGGCGGAAAGCCTCCGACTCCGTGAGTCCATGGGCATCCATTAGAATCCCCTTGGCACGGTCAAGGGTCTTGCGCATAGCAAGGGTATCCTTTACCTTGAACAGCTCATCCTCCAGCTGGTGCATTTCCTGATAACGGGAAATCGCCACCTCCATGGCAGGAAAAAGGTTGCTCTCCTGCACCGGCTTCACCAGATAGGCCAGCACCCCTGCATCCGTGGCACGCTTGACCATATCGCTCTGGCTGAATGCCGTCAGCAGCAGCACCGGGGCAATCTTTTCCTCCGTAATAATCTTGGCAGCAGTAATCCCGTCCATCTCCGGCATTTTTATATCCAGTATGCAAAGATCCGGCTTCAGCTTCCTGGCCAGCTCCACTGCCTTTATTCCATTTACAGCCTCGCCTACTACCTCATGGCCTGCTTCCTCCAGCATTTCACGGACGTCCATGCGGATAACAGACTCATTATCGGCAATCACAATTTTCAAGGCTTTCATTCAATATTCTCCTCCCTCTGGATTTCGTGGTATCGTAATTTTCGCATGGGTTCCCTGACGGCTGAACAGCTCTATCTCGCCACCCATATCATCAGCCACCAGTGTCCTGATAATCTGCAGTCCCAAAGACCGCGTCTTTGACAAATCAAAATCAGCAGGCAGTCCGCAGCCGTCATCATACAGCTCCAGCACATACCCCTCTGCCGTTTCCTCAGTATGCAGCCCGATCAGCCCCCGGTCACGCCCCTCAAAGCCATGCTCGATGGAATTGAGGATCAGCTCGTTAATAATCACAGCCAGGTTGCTGGCAGTGCGGGAGGGCAGTACGACCTCCGGTCCGTCAAAAGCCTGCTCCAGCTGAAAATCGCTGGAAACCATATTGGGAGCCACCGTATTCAGGATATTCCGCGTCACCTCAATGACCTTGATTTCCTCCGCATCCTGCTGAGACAAAAACTCATGCACCACGGACATGCTCAGAATGCGGTTGGTGCTTTCCTGCAGGGCAGTCTTGACCTCCGGCACCTTGGAACGGCGTGCCTGAAGCCTCAATAGGCTGGCAATGGTCTGCAGGTTATTCTTCACCCTGTGGTGAATTTCCTGAATAACCGCCGACTTTATCTTGATTTCCCGCTCCTTTTTCCGTAGCTCCGATACATCTGACAGCAGCATAATCCGCCGCTGCAGTGAGCCTGCCTCCTCCAGCTTGATATCCCGCTGCACCAGCACGATATCCCTTATCTGTATTTCACGCTCATAAGGGCGGCTGCTGTCGATGGTCTCCTTGTGCAGCATGGCACTCAGCTCCCTGTCTGACATGCGGCAGCCAATCAGGCTGGTAATGCCCAGGGCGCGGTAAATCCTGGTTGCCGACAAATTGGCAAACACAATGCGGTTGCTGTGGTCAGCGATAATGATGCCGGTCCCCGGCGACATGGTACGGAACTGCTCCCTGTCCAGCCCCTTCCTGCCATGCTCCAGCAGGAACACAGCCGTATCCATCAGCTGGTAATAGTTGCTGGAGGAAGCATAGCTATGGCCTGTCTCCATGCTTACCACGCCGATGACCTCGCTGCCGGACCTGATGGGATGCACATACATTTCCAGATTGATGCCAAAGCGCCATTCCCTCTGGCCCTGAATGAACTTGCCCTTCTCAAAGGCAGCCGTAATCAGAGGTTCCTCAATCGCCGGTACCAGTGCCCCCTCGCCTGTCAGCTCAATATCCGTAAAAAAGGTATGGGGACGGTAGTGCTTCAAGACTAGGAGCTTTGACTCATCCTTCGTCCTGACATAAAGGTACAGATAGGCATGAGCCAGGTCCGCAATAAAGGGCAGGCAGGAATTCAGCCTTTTCAGCACCTCTGACTGCATGGCCGTCAAATCCGTATATTTTCGGCAAGCCGCCGTAATAGTTTCATTTTGAAATTCGGATAAATCCTGTTTCTCAAGCTGCATTTTCCCTTACTCCCTGTCTGGCTGCTACAAATCCGTCAGTGCCAGCCCCGGCACCGCATTAAGATACAAATCCGAGTAAATGCCTGCCTGTGCCTGATAGTAGCCCCGGCAGCCAATCATGGCGGCATTGTCGGTGCAGAGCAGCTTGTCAGGATAGCAGAAGCGGATGCCCTCCCGGTCAGCCGCTGCCCGCAGCCTGCTCTCCAGGGAGCTGTTGGCAGCCACGCCTCCTGCCAGCACCAGCGTATCGCAGCCGGACTCCCTGACTGCGTCCATGGCCTTGGCTATCAGCACCTCGATGACTGTATTCTGAAATGAGGCAGCCACATCCGCCTTGTTGACAGGCAGATTCTTGCATTTCATGCTGTTCAGATAATTCAGCACAGCAGATTTCAGGCCGCTGAAGCTGAACTCATAATTGCCCTTTTCCTGCAATGCCTTGGGAAAATCAATAGCATGGGGATTGCCATCCTGAGCCAGGCGGTCAATCTGCGGGCCGCCCGGATAAGGCAGCCCCATTACCCTGGCCACCTTGTCAAAAGCCTCCCCTGCCGCATCGTCCCTGGTCTGCCCCATGAGGGCAAAGGAATTGTAATCCTTCACATGCACCAGCGAGGTATGCCCCCCTGATACCACCAATGCCATAAAAGGCGGCTTCAAATCAGGATGGCTGATAAAATTGGCAAAAATATGCCCCTCGAGGTGATTGACGCCAATCAGCGGCACCCCCAGGGTAAATGCCAGTGCCTTGGCAGCGGATACCCCCACCAGAAGCGCCCCCACCAGCCCGGGACCATAGGTCACTGCCACCTGGTCTATATCCTGAAGGCTCATCCCCGCCTTTTGCAACGCCTCGTCTATGACCGGCATAATATTCACAATATGCTTCCTTGAGGCGATTTCCGGCACCACGCCGCCAAATTTCTGATGGACAGGAATCTGGGTGGAAATCACCAGCGACAGGACCTCCCGCCCGCCGCGCAAAACAGCTGCCGAGGTTTCATCACAGCTTGATTCTATTGCTAGAGTAATTTTATTATCCATAAGTATCTCTAAATATCTCCACGTATCTTTAAATATCTACGACATATATACAACTATCTCCGAAAAGCTCCGGCTAAAAATGCAAAGAAAAAGGCTGCTGCAGTCTCTACAGCTCAGTATTCCACATGATTTCAGCCGCCTCTACAGGATTAGTATAATACTTGGGACGCTGCCCCACGCTGCGAAAGCCCAGGCTGGTGTAGAGATTGATTGCCACCTGGTTGGATGGGCGCACCTCCAATGTCATGGAATCCACCCCCAGCTCCTTCACCCGCAGGATGAGCTCATTCATCAGCCGCCTGCCAAGCCCCTGCCCCTGATAAGCAGGGTCCACCGCTACGTTGGTAATATGCCCCTCGTTGGCAAGCACCCAGCAGCCGGCATAAGCCACAATCAAATCATCCCGGTCTGCATCAGTTGCCAGCAGGTAATAAGCATCCGTATGGGATGCCTCCTCCCAAAAAGACTGCCGTGACCAGGGCACCGGCATGCATGCCGCCTCCACCCTTGCCACGCCATCTGCATCCTCCTGCACCATGCGGCGAAAAACAATACCACTGCCATCAGGATTATCAATCTTATAATTTACAAGCTCCATTTCCGTTGCTGCAGGCTTATTGCTCATGGCTGCACATTCTCCTTTTCAGTAACGGCGCCATGACGCTTTTCCCACAGCACCTCCGCCTCGGAACGCCTGATATACACCGGCTCCAAATCCATGACGGAATCCGCCCTGCCCTCCTGCTGCCGCCTGAGGGCTGCCATAGCCACGTTAGCTGCACGGGGCATCAGCAGGTGCTGCGGCGGCAGCTGCACATTGGCTGGCAAAGCCTCACGCCCTGCCAATTTTTTCGCCACCATATCGCCTACTGCCATCACTGTCATCTGCTGGCTTTCACACAAGGCCAGTGCCTCATCTACAGAGTAAACCTGCACAGGGCTCACCTCCGCGAAGCCATCTCCCTGCCATCTGTAGACTGCGCTGTAGACATTTCCCTTCTGGGCATCGATAAAGGGTACCACGGCAATGCCAGGCACAGGATAATGCCAGGCCAGCACCTCAGTAGTGGGAATGCCAAAAATCGGAATCTCCAGGCCGTAGGCAATCGCCTTGGCAGCTGCCAGGCCTATGCGCAGCCCCGTAAAGGAGCCTGGCCCCAAGCTCACAGCCACCCCGGTCAGCTCCGCCTTTTCCACCCCTGCCAGCTGCAGCACCTTTTCTATATGAGGCAAAAGGGTTTCCGAATGGGTTAATCTTGTCTGCACTGTCAGCTCGGCTAACAGCCTTTTTTCATCTGCCACAGCCACGCTGGAAACCATCGTAGCCGTATCTATTGCTAAAATTGGCAAAGCTTTTCCATCTCCTTATACACATCCTGCAGGCCACTGCCTGCCAGCCTGAACACCAGCACACGCTCATCTTCCACATCAGTGCGCTGGATTTCCAAAGCAATATGGTCTTCCGGCAGGCACTCAGGGAACTTCTCCGCCCACTCTATCAGCACCAGTCCCTCAGGGTTCTCCGCATAATCGTAAAAACCAATCTCCTCCAGCTCGTATTCCTGCTCCAGCCGGTACAAATCAAAATGCACCAGGGGCAGCCTGCCATCCTCATACACGTTCATAAGATTGAAGGTAGGGCTGGTAACCTCTCCCTGCACTCCCAGGCTGGCGGCAAGGTTCTGCACAAACAAGGTCTTGCCAGCCCCCAGGTCGCCATCCAGGCAGATGACCGTTCCCGGCCTCAGCACACCGGCAAGCCTTTTTGCCAGCTCCGCCGTCCTTGCAGGTGCGTCAGATTTAAACTTAAACATTATTACGCTCCCATCCGCTCGCTAAAAATACATTCTTTTTCAAAATAAAATTTTATCACAAATAATCCCCTATAGCAAAAAACTTGTGCAACCTGCACAAAAGAGATTTTCATCCTCTCCATTATGATAATTATTATCCGTTGCTATTTTTTATAAATTAATAATAAATAAAGCATACGCTAGAAAACTAAAGAAAAAGACCTAAAAATAAAAAATTTGCCCAAAAACAGGATTTTTCAAATTTATGTCGAATTAGTATAATAAAGTCCATAGAGATAAGGACAAAACAGTGTTATGTGTATCATATAGGAGGAAAAAGTTATGAAAAAGTTCGTATGCACCATTTGCGGTTATGTTCATGAGGGCGATGCTGCTCCTGAGAAGTGCCCTATCTGCAAGGCAGGCGCTGACAAGTTCAAGGAGATGGAAGGCGAGATGCAGCTGGCAGACGAGCATCGCCTGGGCGTAGCCCAGGGTGTTGACCCGGAGATTATCGAAGGACTCCGCGAAAACTTCAACGGTGAGTGCTCCGAGGTAGGCATGTACCTGGCTATGAGCCGCGTTGCTGACCGTGAGGGCTATCCTGAGGTTGCCGAGGCTTTCAAGCGCTATGCTTTTGAGGAAGCTGAGCATGCTGCCAAGTTTGCTGAGCTCCTGGGCGAGGTGCTCACTGACAGCACCGAGAAGAACCTGTCCATGCGCAAGGATGCAGAGTTCGGCGCTACCGAAGGCAAGAAGAAGCTGGCTGTAAAGGCAAAGCAGCTGAACCTGGATGCTATCCATGACACCGTGCATGAGATGTGCAAGGATGAGGCTCGTCATTGCAAGGGCTTCTCCGGTCTCCTGAAGCGTTACTTCGGTAAATAATCAATTTGCTTCCCTTAAAATTTCCACATATATCCCATTAATTTCCAAAAAAGAGGATGGCAATCCCTGCCATCCTCTTTTGCTATGTAAAATTATATGCAAATTATCTGATAACTGTTGCCTTGCGTGCCAGATTGCCTGCAAAATTCCTGCTGCTTATTTGCTCAGGTTTGCCGCACCAAAGCCACAGGGCAGCAGCTCCTGCAAGGTAAAATCCGCCACGCCCCCCTTGCCGTCCGACAAGATAATCCGGAAGCTGTCCGGCTGGCAGAACTCCATCATCACCTGGCGGCAGACACCGCAGGGAGCGCACATCCCATCAGGCTCCTGCCCCTCCGGGGCACCTGCAATGGCAATCCTGTCAAAATCCCTTTCCCCTGCATAGACAGCCTTGAAAAAAGCCGTCCTCTCGGCGCAGTTGGATGGGCCATAGGCGGCATTTTCAATATTGCAGCCGTGATAAACCCTGCCCTCCTTGGTCAAAAGTGCCGCTCCCACCTGAAAATGAGAATAAGGTGCATAGGCATGCAGCCTGGCATTTTTTGCCTCCTGTAAAAGTTCCTCATCTGTCAATATTTCCACCCATCTTCCTGCTTCATCAGCTTTACCAGGCGGCTGGTGCCCAGCCTGTCCGCCCCCAGCTCTATAAATTTCTCCGCATCAGCAAAAGATGCTATGCCACCGGCAGCCTTCACCTTGACATTTGGCCCCACATGCTTTCTGAGCAGTGCCACATCCTCAAAGGTGGCACCGCCGGTGGAAAAGCCTGTGGAGGTCTTGATATACTCCGCCCCCGCCTTTGTCACCAGCTGGCAGGCACGGATTTTTTCCTCCTCTGTCAGAAGGCAGGTCTCAATGATGACCTTGACCAGCTTGCCCCGGCAGGAATCATGCACCATCATGATTTCCGCCTGCACTTCTGCATCACGATGCGACTTCAGCAAGCCAATATTCATCACCATGTCTATTTCATCTGCACCATCATGAACGGCTGCTGCCGCCTCAAAGGTCTTGACCGATACTTTGCTGTAGCCATTTGGAAAACCGATAACCGTGCAGATAGGCAACAGCCCATTCACATGTTCTGCCGCCTGCCTTACATAGGCCGGAGGAATACATGCCGAAGCCGTGCCATAGTGCAGTGCATCGTCCAAAACCCGGCGTATATCCTCCCAGCTTGCTGTCGGAGACAGCAGCGTATGGTCAACCCTTGCCAAAATATCCTTCTTATCCATCAGCTAACCTCATTTCTATATTTTCATCTTGCCTGTCCATCAGACCAGCCTGTCCAAAAGGGATGTACCGATAGTTCCCTCCGGCATGGCCACGCCAAAATTATCCGCGATAGTTGCCCCGATAACGGCAAAAGTATCACAGTCCGGCAGCTCCCCCTGCCCTTTCATAGACGGGGAATATGCCAAAAACGGCACATCCTCCCTGGTGTGATCCGTTCCCTTGTAGGTTGGGTCATTACCGTGGTCAGCAGTCAGAATCAGCAAATCATCCTCACGGAGCAGCGGCAAAAGCTGCCCCAGCTTCACATCGAACCGCTCCAATTCCTCAGCGTAGCCCTGCACGTTGCGCCGATGACCCCACTGGGCATCGAAATCCACCAGATTGACAAAGCACAGGCCGGCAAAGTCCCGCCCGGCAATCTCCATAGCCTGCTCCATGCCATGGACGGAGCTCTTTGACTTATTGGATTCCGTAATGCCCTCTCCGTCAAAAATATCCGCAATCTTCCCCACGGAAATCACATCATACCCGGCATCCTTCAGGGCGTTCAGGGCGGTGGCACCATAAGGCTTCAGGGCATAGTCATGCCGGTTGCTGGTACGCCTGAACTCCCCCTTTTTCCTGCCCACATAAGGCCTGGCAATCACCCTGCCCACCTTCCACTCATCCTGCATGGTCAGCTCCCTGGCAATCTCGCAGCAACGGTACAGCTCCTCCAGCCCGAAGGTTTCCTCATTGCCGCAAATCTGCAGCACGGAGTCTGCGGAGGTGTAGACAATCATGTGCCCCGTGGCGATTTCTTCCTCCCCCAGCTCATCCAGGATGGCCGTGCCGCTGGCGCTCTTGTTGCCGATAATCACCCGGCCTGTACGCTTCTCCAGCTCCTCAATCAGCTCCTGGGGAAAGCCGGTTTCCGTAAAGGTCTTGAAGGGCGTGGTAATATGCAGCCCCATCATCTCCCAATGGCCGGTCATGGTGTCCTTGCCGTTGCTGGCCTCCCGCAGCCTGGCATAGTAGCCGAGAGGCTTTTCTGCCGCCTTGATATGGGGCAGCCTGTGGACATTGGCCATGCCCAGGCTCTGCAAATGGGGAATCTTCATCCCCGGCACATTTAGCGAAATATGCCCCAGGGTATCCGCCCCTGCATCGCCAAAGGCAGCAGCATCCCTGGCAGCGCCTATGCCCACAGAATCCAGCACTATGGTAAAAATACGTTTATACTTTTTCATCCTGCAGCACTTTCCTTTCCCTGTCGGCGGCCATCAGCAGCTTTATGGCTTCCACAGCCACCTTGATAGCCGGTTCAGTATCGTGCACAATGGGATTTTCCATGCCCAGGGCAGCCCTTTCCTGATTGCCCACCACCAAAAAATCAGAACCGCAGCGCACCTTCAGATGGCTGGCCACGATGAACAGGGCGGCGGACTCCATCTCCGAGGCCTTGCACCCCAGCCGCTTCCAGGCTTCCCACTTATTAAGGAGCTCATAGCTCACAGGCATGATTTCCGGGTCATGCTGCCCGTAAAAAGCATCCTTGCACTGCACAACGCCCCTGTGGTAATTCAGCTTCAGCTTCCTGCAGGCCGCAATCATGGCATTGGCGATATCCAAATCCGCAATAGCCGGAAATTCAATAGGGGCGTATTCCTTGCTGGTGCCCTCCATGCGGATGGCGCCTGTGGCCACCACGATATCGCCCCCCTTCACATCCAGGTCGATGCCGCCGCAGGTTCCCACCCTGAGGAAGGTATCCGCGCCGCACTTCACCAGCTCCTCCATGGCAATCGAGGCGGAAGGACCGCCTATGCCGGTAGAGGTGACGCTGACCTTTTCGCCGTTCAGATAGCCTGTGTAGGTCACGTACTCCCTGTTGTCAGCCACCAGCCTGGCATTATCAAAATACTGGGCAATCCTGGCACTGCGCTTAGGGTCTCCCGGCAGAATCACATATCTTCCCACATCTCCCGGACGAATCTGCAAATGATACTGCAGCCCTGCTTCACCTGAATAATTCTGCATAATAAATCCCTCCTTGCAAAAGCAAAATCTCTACTTTCATTATAGCCACTACAGGGCAAAATGTCACATGCAAAAAAACGGCACCTGACAACTATACTGCCCTCAGATACCGTTTTACCGCTTAAAACCAGCCCTTAGCCGGGCTGATAAATTTGACTCTTATGGTGCGCTCGGCGGGAGTCGAACCCACGCTTTCAGCTCCGGAGGCTAACGTCCTATCCACTGGACTACGAGCGCACATTTTGCCGCCTCACATAAGCGACTAGAATATTATAGCATTAATCAGTTTTTTTTACAAGTAAAAAATCCACATTCTTCTAAAGTTGCTTTTTAAGTGATTTTCAGCATATAACCATCTATACGGCAGGATTATTTTGCCAGCTGGTTCTTCAGTGCCAATGTCAGGAAGAAAATCATGGCTGCCACCACCACAATGGTGGCTCCTGCCGCCATGTTACAATAGTAGGCCGCCACCAGCCCGGTAATGCCGGAAAACATGGCGAATGATACGGAAAAAAGATGGTACTGCTTGACGCTGGCAGCCACGTTCCGCGCCGCCGCCGCAGGCAGAACCAGCAGTGAGTTGATGATCAGGAGACCTACCCACTGTATGCTGATGGCCACCACCACCGCCACCATCGCCGCAAAAAAACCTTCCACAAGAGTGGGGGAAATTCCCCGGCTTCTGGCAAAGGAAGCATTGATGCTGACAATCATCAGCCTGTTGAACAAAATTCCCCATGCCACAAAGACCAACACCAGCACCACCGCCAGGGAGCCGATTTCCGCCGGGGTAATGCTGAGAATATCGCCGATCAGATAGCTAGCATACTTATTGAAGCTGCCACCATAGGACATCATCATCAGGCCTGCCGCAATCCCCACCGAGGAAAACACGCCGATGATCGTATCAGTAGAGGCAGTGCTATGGTTTTTTATCCAGGTAATCAGCAGGGCAAAAACAACGGAAAACAGCAACAGGGACTGCACCGGGGAAAAAATGCCGAAAAGCGCACCGATGGCAAGCCCTGTAAAAGCTCCGTGCCCCAGGGAATCAGAAAAAAACGCCATGCGGTTGGAGACCACCATGGTACTCAAAAGCCCAAACAGCGGTGTAATCAAAAGCACTGCCAGCAGAGCATTTTTCATGAAGTCATAATGCAGCCAGTCAAAGGGCAGCAGGGACAATATGCCGTAAATTGTTTCCATCATCTGCCGCCCTCCTCCTTGCCACCATCATAAATAAATCCCCCATCACTACTAGCAAATCCATCATCGCCTTTGCTGACACTTCCACAATCGCAGCCGCAGCCATTTTCAGCAGTTTTTTTCCTGTGAGGGCGCCATTCAAAGCCCGTTCCCCTGTCCCTGCTGCCGTCACCTGCCAGCATGCCGAAGATTTTGCGGGTTCTCTTGTCACGGAAAACCTCCTCCGGGCTGCCGCTGCACACCACGCCCTTGTTCATCAGCACCACCTGGTCGGCATGCCGCGCCACCATGTTCAGGTCGTGGGATACCAGGATAATCGCCATGTCCTCGTTGTTCTGCAAATCCTCCAGTATCTCATAAAAAATCTCCAGCCCGTTCTGGTCCACCCCGGATACCGGCTCGTCCAGAAGCAGCAAATCCGGCATGGGATTCAGCGCCAGGGCCACCAGCACCCTTTGCAGCTCGCCGCCGGACAGCGCCCCCAGCCTGCGGTCAATCAGTTCCGCCGCCTTGACACGCCTCAGGCTCTCCAAAATCCGCTGGCGGCAGTTCACCGGCAGCAGCCACACAGAACGGCTGCTGAGGCATGCCGCAAACAAATCCTGCACCGTAATGGGCGCACTCACATCAAACTTCAGGTACTGTGGCACATAGCCTATCACCGGATTGCCGGTGTGCTTGCCCTTGGCATCCGTATATTTCAGTTGCCCTGTATGGGGAACCTCCCCCAAAATAGCCCGCAGCAGCGTGCTTTTCCCGGCGCCATTGGGCCCGATGACGGCTGTCAGCTGACCGCAATGCACGTGAATATTTACATCCTCAAAAATCACCAGATTACCGGCCCTTACCCCGAAATTCTCAATCCGCGTACAGCACAGCTTCGTGCAGTCGCTCTGGGAGCTGGCATGGTGAAACAGTTTTCTCAACATTGTCTACACCTGCAAAAAATAATCTCATACAACTGTAAATTCAAATTCTTCCGAAGATAAATTATACACTTCTATTAAACCGCTTATAAATTTTAAAACACTAGTAGCACTTAAATTCGTTTCATAAAAAATACCAGTATTACCAATTTCTTTTGGTTTTCTAATGTCTTTTTCTGATAAAGAAATATATATACTATTTGTAGAAGTAGGTGAAAACTTACGTTTAGCTATATCACGAATTTTTTTGTCATCTAAATCATACAGTGTTTTTATGAATAAAAATAACATATTAGAATATGATTTCACTGAAACTGTTTCGCCATAAAAAGTATAATTCACTGGCTTTGTATTCGCAACCAAAGACATATCAGATAATCTATACTTCTTATTATCGTCCGAATTATCTGGCATGCCAATATCAGATAATTTATCATAATCTAATAAACGTAATACATGTCCTGATAATGTATCTGCCCTAAGCAAAATGCTATCTTCATTCCATCTAGCAGCACTCAAAATTTCTTTATTTAATATGTTAGCTTTAGAATGTTCTCGTATAATATCTTTTTTCTCACTAAATGACTTGGTTCCTAATTCGCTATTGTAACCAGTTATTGTCAAATTACCTAATGTATGGAGGTACTTATTATATACATCGGAATAGCCTTCGCCAATTTCTTTCTGCCATACCACAGAATTTTCACGTTGCGGAAGTATGTGCTCAATAGTCATTTTAGATGTATCTAAAACCTCGTTACTTCCTGCATTTTCTATTGCTGCTAAAATAAACTTGCAACACTTCGTCTTTTTATACAAATCTCCATAAACTAGTTCATGCTTAAACTCATCATCAGACAACATCCTGTCTTTTGTACGCAGTTCAATGAAAAATTTATACATACTCCCATAATAATCTTTGGGCATATTATTTTTAAATAATCTAGCATGAAGCGTTTTAAACAAACCTCGTAAACTATTAGATGGTATTCCGCAAACAATACGTCGTACAAAATAACTTCGCAAAAAACACAACACTTTCTCTAATGTCGTGGTATCTATGTTACCATCATCATACTCACGAAACAAAGAAAACAAAAATACATATACTGTACTTTGGTCAAGCAACCTAAAATCCCTCAGATAGCTATTAATCTTTGCATTGTAAGCATTTGCCCGCCCTATAAATGCTGCATAATCCCCGACACACCTTTTCATATCCTTTAAAACTTCTTCATGCGTAAAGCTCTTAGAATATTTTTTGAATTTGTTGTAAGCATTTTTTTCCGTTACAGAATCATTGATTTTAAAATTTAGGTATTGAACAAAAAAATTAGCCAGATTTTCATTTCCAACAACGCTTTCCATATATGACCAATACCGTTCATACAACACGTCTTGATTAGTATCACTCATCAATAAATAATTTCTAATCAAATCAGCCAGCGACAACTCTAACCCTGTTGAATTAATACTCTCGAATATAGTTTGCGGATCATCTCCTTGGGATCTATCCAATACAATTTCAACTATTTCAAGATTTTTCATCCCACGCAAAATATCAGATAATGAAAAATTTTCATCCAAGTGAGCCAAAACTAACTTTTTTAATATTTTATAATTAGTGACAATATTAGAGTTCTCATCCAATCCTATATCGTTACCGACCATTAAATTATAAAATTGTTCCTGATCTGTTTTAACAGGTTTTAATTTCAACTTATACTTTTCATCACAATTCCTGTTGTACAAATAATCCGATATATCACTAACTACTTTAGTTTCACCAATATTATTTGCTATATCATATAAAACTTTCAGCAATATGAAGATTGTAGTTATTCTTTGCTGACCATCAATGATCAAATCTTCATCCAATATACTTGATGAAATGTCATTGATATAAACTATTGAACCAGTAAAATGTTTCCTATCTTCCTTGAATGCAATAATAATGTCCTCAAATAGCTTTTCACACTGAACATTAGTCCAATCATAGTTTCTTTGGTAAACAGGTATCTTAAATACCCTCTTGTTTTTTTCTATCAAGTCCTTTAGTACCCAGGCTCCATTTGATTTCATAACATTCTCTCCCACAAAACAAAATAGCTGTACATACAAAATTTTATTCTAAATTTCATGAAGAAAATCCATTCACTTCGTCAGGCGCAGGAACGCCCAGCGGGCTGCCATGAACAATATTATAGCATACAGAAGCAATACCCCCATGGATTCCAAGGCTATGGGCTGGCCCAGGGAAATCCCTCGCAGCAGGTAGCTGGTATGAGTCAGGGGCAGCAGCTGGATAAAGTACCGCACCACATCCGGCAGGGTATGCACGGAAAAGAAGGTGCCGCAGAGAAATGACATAGGCAGCAGCACATAGGTATTGACCTGCCCCATTTCTTCATAGGTGCTGATGGTCATGGCGGCAAAAAAGCCGATTTCCGAAAAAATAATGCAGTTGACAACCAGCACCAGCAAAAACAGCGGTGTCAGATGCAGCTGCGCCCCGAAAAGCACTGCCAGCACCAGGATAATCGCCGAGGAAATCAGCCCCCGCAGCACTGCCGCCAGCACCTTGCCAATCACGAAAGCCTCCGGCACCACCGGGGCGATAATGTATTCCTCCAGGCTCTTGTGGTAAATGCGCTCCGAGTGAACCGGCGTCACGCTGTTGAAGCTGATATTCATGGAATTTAGGGCCAGGATGCCCGGCACCAGGAAATCAAGGTATGAGCCATCCGTCACCTGGATGCTGCGCCCCAGCCCCCAGCCAAAGGCCACCATGTACAATAACGGTGCCACCATGCGGCTGAAAATAAATTTCTTCAGGCGCCGCTGCAGCACAATCCAGTCCCGCCAGAACACCGTCCAAATATCCCTCAGGAGCATTACAGCCCCTCCCTTCTGCCAGTCAGCTCAATAAACACATCCTCCAGGTTGGAGCGCCTTATCCTGGCATCCTCCAGTTCCTGTGCCGCCATGAACTCCGCGGCCTCCCTGCGGCTGTCAAAAAAGCGGTACTGGCGGCTGCTTTCATGCAGCTCACCGGCAGTGCCATCCGCAGTACCGCCCTTAGCACCGCTGCCTGCATCTGCCCTGCCACTTCCGGTGCAGCTTCCCCCTTCTGCCGTGCCGTTCCATTCCACGGCAATCCTGCCCATGCGCTGGCAGAAGGACGCAGGGGTATCAATATCCACCAGCCTGCCCTTGTTGATAATGGCCACCCGGTTGCAGAGGCTTTCCGCTTCCTCTATGTAGTGGGTAGTCAGGAGCACAGTCACCCCGTTGGCAGCCATCTCCCGGATTAAGTCCCAGATGCGCCGCCTGACCTGGGGATCAAGGGCCACTGTAGGCTCATCCATAAAGAGGATTTTGGGCCTGTGTATCAGGGCACGGGCAATCAGAAGCCGCCTTTTCATGCCACCGGACAGCTGCCGTGGTGGCATATTCACCGTGTCCTCCAGCTCAATATACCGCAAAAGCTCCCCAATCCGCTGCTTCCTGTCCCTGCTGTCCATGTGGTGGAGCCTGCCGTGCAGCTCCATATTATAGCCCACGCTCAGGTCATTATCAAAATTGATATGCTGGGGCACGATGCCAATCATTTCCTTGATGGCCTTTTCGTTGCCTTCCATGGGCATGCCGTCATAAAAAATCCTGCCGGCTGACTTTTCCGTCTGCATGGTCAGCATCCTGATGGTAGTGGTCTTGCCGGCACCATTTGGCCCCAATAGCCCAAAAATCTCCCCTTGCCCTATCTCAAAGGACAGCCCGTCCACCGCCAGCTTCCTGACAGCCTTGCCGTCCCTGCCCTTCCTGATAAATTCCTTCGTCAGTCCCTCAACCTTTATCATCTGCTATCACCTTGCCATCTGCAAAAAACAACCATCTGCTACGCATACCTGCTATCTTGCCAGCACCAACTCCTGCACCGGGCTGCCAAACTCCTCTGTCAGCCGCCCTGCCTCAAAGCCAAGCTTTTCATAAAACCTTCTGGCGGCAATACCTTCCTTTACCCCTTCCCGATAGGTAGTCACCACAACATCCCGTCCCGGTTCCATTTCGGATAGTGCCTGCCACACCATTTTTTCCGCAATATGCTGCCGCCTGCAATCAGCCTCAACTGCCAAAAAGCACAGCATACTGTTTTCCCGGGAAAACAGCAGCACTCCTGCCAGCCTGTCATCCAGCCTTGCACACAGAGCAGACTGCCTGTGCATAAACTCCAGGACAGTTTCTTTATGTTCCTGCAATGCTTCCTCTGTCTCCAAACCTGGAAAAAGCCTACAGACCTTTTTAACCAGCCCCATCCATTCATCTATATCCTTCGGATGCCCATACTCAATCTTCATTATCTATACTCCCTGCAAAAACATATACGCTACTACATCATTATGGGATGCAAAATTTTTCTGGGATATATCTTTTTCTCCCATTGTACTCAACACCTAGAATTTTTATAACAATTCCTGTTGTTATTATATCATAAGTTTGATATTATGTTAATTTCAGTTTATCGTCGTGAAGATACGAGACTTTTGGAACATTAACGGATGAGTTTTGTGAGGTTGTGCACTCTGTTC
>JBJDWY010000053.1:0-1252 GCA_051866255.1 Anaerovibrio sp.
CTGACCACCTGCGATGCCCTCTACATGGGTGTGCCGGTGATTACCCTGCGGGGCAAAACCCATGGCTCCCGCTACGGTGCTTCTATATTGACTGCTGCCGGCCTGCCGGAGCTCATAGCCAATAGTCCCCGGGAATATGTGGCAAAAGCAGTTCAGCTGGCTACCAACGGCATAATGCTGAACAAGCTGCATCGGGAGCTGCCTGAGATGATGCGCAATTCCCGTCTCATGGACGGCAAGGCATATATGCAGGATTTGGAAGCCGCCTACAAAAAAATCTGGCAGCACTATTGCAGCGGCAGCCTAATGCCGATAAAGTAGATAACAGGTCTAGCATTTTGCGCAAAAAATCACGTTCCATGCTAGCAGGAAGGTAAGCAGCAGGGCATGTACCCCGAAAAAACCGTTGTTGCACCTCGGTGCTTAGCGATACGCGAGCCGGAGGTGAAGCGTGAGCTTAGCATCCGCTAGGTGCAACGCAGAGCGAGAGCGTGTTTTTGAGGGGTATTGCCCTGATGCGGTACTTGGCACTTAACTTGGCACTTAATTTGGTACTTTACTTAACACTTAATACTTAATACTTAATACTTAACACTTAACAATTAGCACTTAGTACTTAGCATTGCAAAAGGAGGGAATTTTATGGATTATATGAGCATCGCAGCCATGTCCGTGGGCCTGCATCAGCAGCAGCTTGACATGCAGGTGGGCACCTCGGTCATGAAGATGGCAATGGAGACCTCGGAAACAGCTATGATGGATATGCTGGAGTCAATTGATGTGTCCGCCATGACCGGCATAGGCGGCAATATAGACATTCTGGCATAAAAATTACGCTTCTGTTCATGCCCTAAAGTCTCAAAAGCAAAGTTGTCTGAAACTTTTACTTGCTTTTTTTCCCTCATGCAAGTATACTAATTCGTAGTAGGATGTCTCTTTGTCCACCTGGGATTAGGTAAAAGAAGTAAGCGCACATATGGGATATTCAAAAATTATAATGGGGGATTTTTTTCATGGCATTTGTAGACGAGACTTTAGTATGTAAGGACTGCGGTAAAGAATTCATCTTCAGCGCAGGCGAGCAGGAATTTTACGCAGAAAAGGGCTTTGAGAACAAGCCGGTTCGCTGCCGTGATTGCCGCGATAAGAGACGTCGCAATCGTGAAGGTGGAGAGAAGGAACAGCGCCAGATGTTCACCGTAGTATGCGCTCAGTGTGGCAAGGAGACCGAGGTTCCATTCGAGCCGAAGAA
>JBJDWY010000053.1:1352-15763 GCA_051866255.1 Anaerovibrio sp.
CCGTAGTATGCGCTCAGTGTGGCAAGGAGACCGAGGTTCCATTCGAGCCGAAGAATGACCGTCCTGTATATTGCCGCGACTGCTTCCAGGCCAGGAAGAACGGCTGATAAGTATTGGCTGTTTGCTGGCGGTATGCTTGTTTATCTGCGTACTGCCGCATAATCGCATAATCGCATCATTATGCGTACATAACTAAATGTGGCAATGAAGCCCAGGATTCGCAAGCGTTTCTTGGGCTTTATTTTATGGCTGGGGAATATTGAACCAGTAAAATGTTTTTTGAAGCAAGGGGGATTTTTTACATGGCAAAGAAATTATTGGTGTTGTGCATGGCTGCCCTGATGGCTATGGCTGCCCTGGTGGCTGGCTGTGGCGGTGAGCAGAAGGCTGCTGAGAGCGAGAAGGTCCTGAAGGTTGGCGTAAATGCTGACTTTGCTCCGTTTGAGTTCCAGGATGAGAACGGCAAGGAGTATCAGGGCTTTGATATGGACCTGATCCGCGCTGTAGGCGAGGAAATGGGCTACAAGGTAGAGATTAACAACCTGAACTTTGACGGCTTGATTCCTGCCCTGGAGGCTGGCAACATCGATGTCTGCATTTCCGGCATGACCATCAACGAGGAGCGCAAGCAGAAGGTAAACTTCTCCGACCCTTATTACAAGTCCGGCCTGTCCATTATCGTGGCAAAGGACAACGACTCCATCAAGAAGTTCGAGGATCTGCAGGGCAAGAAGGTTGCCGTACAGATCGGCACTACCTCCGCTGCCGAGGTAAAGAAGATTGAGGGAGTTGATATAAAGGAGTTCAATTCCTCTGCTGACACCTTCATGGAGCTCCGTGCCAAGGGCGTTGATGCAGTAGTAAATGACCGTCCGGTAAATGACTACTACATCATGAAGAGCGGCGAGACCAACGTAAATGCCCTGCCTGACCTGCTGACCTCCGAGGATTACGGTATTGCCGTATCCAAGAAGAACGAGGAGCTTTTGAAGGAGATTAACGCTGCCCTGAAGAAGCTGCACGAGAACGGCAAGTACGACGAAATCTTCACCAAGTGGTTCGGCACCACCAGCAAGTAATTGGTGCTGTCATGCTGCCGGTTTACCCGGGCATGACCTGGGTGCAGACCATGCGTTACATTATCGTGCCTCACTAAATGTGGCAATGAAGCCCAGGATTCGCGAGCGTTTCTTGGGCTTTATTTTATGGCTGGGGAATATTGAACCAGAAAAATGTTTTTTGAAGCAAGGGGGGGATTTTTTACATGGCAAAGAAATTATTGGTGTTGTGCATGGCTGCCCTGATGGCTATGGCTGCTTTGGTTGCAGGCTGTGGCGGTGAGCAGAAGGCTGCTGAGAGCGAGAAGGTGCTGAAGGTCGGTTTAACCGCTGACGCTGCTCCATTTGAGTTTCAGGATGAGAATGGCAAGGAGTATCAGGGCTTCGATATAGACCTGATCCGCGCTATAGGTGAGGAAATGGGCTACAAGGTGGAGATCAACAACCTGAACGTTCCTGGTCTTATTCCTGCCCTGGAGGCTGGCAACATTGATGTTATCATTAGCGCCCTGACCATCACTGACGAGCGCAAGCAGAAGATAAACTTCTCCGACCCTTATTACAAGTCCGGTTTGTCCATCGCCGTGGCAAAGGACAACGAATCCATCAAGAAGTTTGAGGATTTGAAGGGCAAGAAGGTTGGTGTCCAGATTAGTACCACTTCCGCTACCGAGGTAAAGAAGATTGACGGCGTGGATGCAAGGGAGTTCGATTCCTCCGCTGATGTTTTTATGGAGCTGCGCGCCAAGGGCGTTGATGCGATAGTAAATGACCGTCCGGTAATTGACTACTACATTATGACGAGCGGCGAGACCAACGTAAAGGTACTGCCTGACCTCCTGACCTCTGAAGACTACGGTATTGCCGTAGCCAAGAAGAACGAGGAGCTTTTGAAGGGGATTAACGCTGCCCTGAAGAAGCTGCACGAGAACGGCAAGTACGACGAAATCTTCATCAAGTGGTTTGGTAACACCAGCAGTGGCCGCATCAGCAAGTAATTGCGGCTGTGGATTTGCCTCTGCGGCACCTGCAGGCACCTGGCATGAATGGCAAAAATCACACAAATAATGCAAAAATAAGGCAAAATGCACCGTTGCTTTGGCGATGGTGCATTTTTCTTTTGTTGACACTGGTGCTTTGGTTTCATATAATATTTGAGTAATATTATTTTAGAGGACGTGTATGGATATGAATTTGAATGTTGATCTGATGATCAATTCCCTTCCCCTGCTGATTGCAGGTGCCGGAATTACGATACAGATTACGGCTATCTCGGTGGGACTGGGCCTGGTCATCGGCATGTTTGTGGGCATTGCCAGGATTTCCAATGTCAAGCTGCTGCGCTGGCTGGCGGCAATCTATATCGATTTTCTGCGGGGTACGCCGCTTCTGGTGCAGATTTTCCTGATTTACTTTGCCCTGCCGGTGATTCTGGGGCAGAGGGTAGATCCGTTCATCGCTGCTATCACCGCCTGCGGCATCAACAGCGGTGCCTATATCGCTGAGATTTTCCGGGCCGGTATTCAGGCTATTGACGAGGGGCAGATGGAGGCAGGCAGGTCACTGGGGATGACCTGGGTGCAGACCATGCGTTACATTATCGTGCCCCAGGCCTTCAAGAACATCGTGCCGCCCCTGGGCAACGAGTTTATTGCGCTGCTCAAGGATTCCTCCCTGGTGTCCGTTATCGGCTTTGAGGAGCTTACCCGCCGTGGTCAGCTGATTATTGCCCGTACCTACGGTTCCCTGGAAATCTGGATCAGCGTGGCGATTATCTATCTGGTGATGACGCTGACAATTTCCCGTCTGGTAGCATATCTGGAGAAAAGGTTGGATACGAAATGATTGATATAAAGAATTTGCATAAGTCCTTCGGGGAGCATGAGGTGCTGAAGGGCATCGACCTGCACATCAATCCCCAGGAGGTAGTGGTTATTATCGGGCCATCAGGCTCCGGCAAGAGCACTCTGCTTCGCTGCATGAACCTTTTGGAGGAGCCTACCAGCGGCAGCGTGGTGGTGGACGGCATTGACCTGACCGGGGACTCTGACATCAACAAGGCACGGGAGGAAATCGGCATGGTGTTCCAGCGGTTCAACCTGTTTCCTCACATGACTGTCCTGCAGAATATTACCCTGGCTCCTATCAAGGTGCGCAACATGGCAAAGGCTGAGGCGGAGAAGATCGCCCGGGAGCTTTTGGAGCGGGTTGGCCTTGCTGACAAGGCAGATGCTTATCCGCCGCAGCTTTCCGGCGGCCAGCAGCAGCGTGTGGCCATTGCCAGGGCTCTTGCCATGCGCCCGAAGGTGATGCTCTTTGATGAGCCTACCTCGGCACTGGACCCGGAGATGGTAAACGAAGTGCTGGATGTTATGAAAAGCCTTGCCAACGAGGGCATGACCATGGCGGTTGTTACCCATGAGATGGGCTTTGCCCGGGAGGTGGGGGACAGGCTGCTGTTTGTGGATGGCGGCAATATCATTGAGCAGGGTGCCCCGAAGGATGTGTTTGAAAATCCAAAGGAGGAGCGGACGAAGCTTTTCCTGTCAAAAGTATTGTAATGGTACATGCCGTGCCGCCTTGTTCGTGGCTATACTGATGGCAGCTATTGGGCACGAACAGGGACGAGTGGGGCCAGTACCCAGAGAAAACCTTTGTTGTGCCTCGGTGCTTAACGAGTTGCAAGCCGCAGGCGCAGCAAGAGTTTAGCACCGCTAGGCACAACGTGGAGCGAGAGCGTGTTTTCGGCGGGTACTGTCCCTGCTCGTCCCCGTAGCAATAATTATAGACAGCATAAAAAGAGGCATCGGATACACAAATATCCGATGCCTCTGATTTTTTTCAGCTAAATGCTATATACTATATGCTCAGTATTCGGACTCAATGAGGCCGTACTTCCCATCGCTGCGGCGGTATACCACGCTGACGGTCTCTGTGTCTGCATCCCGGAACACAAAGAAGTCATGATTGAGGAGGTTCATCTGCATGATGGCTTCCTGTACATCCATCGGGCGCACGTTGAACTTCTTCTTCTTGACAACAGGGAACTCGTCTTCCTCGTCAGGGATTGCCGGAGCAAAAGGAGCAGCGGCAAAGGCCTCATCCAGCAGGGTGCCGTCGCGGAAGCGGCGCTGCATCTTGGTCTTATGCTTGCGGATCTGGCGATCCAGCTTCTCAATAACCAGGTCAATGGAGGTATACATATTGTTAGTTACTTCCTGGCCGCGGAGCAGAACGCCCTGTACAGGAACCGTTACCTCAACCTTCTGGCGCTCCTTTGATACGCTGAGCAGTACAGCGATATCCCCCACGTCATTGAAGTAGCGGGTAACCTTGCCCACACGCTTCTCCACATAATCCCTCAGGGCAGGAGTAACTTCTACATTTTTTCCTCTAATAGTGAATGTTGCCATAATAACATCCCCTTTCTAGTAGACTATGATGTTATATTCGCCATCGGTATGCGAAAACCCTCTTTTTTGCAGAAAAATATTTGTGAAATTTTGACTTATAGTTGATACTTTGATAAACTAATGTAGAGTTTTTGTGTATCTGAGTATTGTGGCAATGCCCCATTGCTGCAGTGTGATAGTGCTGAATTGCATCTTAATTTTATAGGTAAGATATTACTAAATAAGGTGTCGTATAAGACAGATAAAACCATGAAATAGGAGTGAGTTCATGTTTGGTATTTTAAAACGCTTTTTGGGCGACAACAACGATAAAGAGGTCAAGCGGCTGCGCCAGATAGTGGAGAAGATTAATTCCTACGAGGAGAGCCTGACAAATCTCAGCGATTCCTCCCTGACACGCTATACGGAAAAATTCAAGGACAGGCTGGCAGCCGGTGAAACCCTTGACGATATTCTGCCGGAGGCATTTGCGGTGGTCCGGGAGGCTTCCAAGCGTGTGCTGGGCATGCGCCACTTTGATGTACAGATGATGGGCGGTATCTGCCTCCACGAGGGCAAGATTGCCGAGATGCGTACCGGTGAGGGCAAGACCTTGGTTGCCACCCTGCCCACCTATCTGAACGCTCTGACTGGCAAGGGCGTGCACATGGTTACAGTCAATGATTACCTGGCCAAGCGCGACAGCATTGAGATGGGCAGGCTGTACAACTTCCTGGGGCTGACCGTGGGGCTTATCCGCCATGACATGGATTTCCCGGAGCGCAAATTTGCCTACAACTGCGATATTACCTTTGGCACCAACAACGAGTACGGCTTTGATTACCTCCGTGACAACATGGTGGTAGACCTGAATCAGATGGTGCAGAGAGAGCTGAACTTCGCCATCGTGGATGAGGTGGACAGCATTCTCATTGATGAGGCCAGGACGCCGCTGATTATCTCCGGCCCCGGCTCCAAGTCCACCGACAGCTATGTGAGGATGGCAAAGGCGGTGGAGCATCTGAAGGAGGGCGTTGACTACACCGTTGACGAAAAGGCCAAGACCGTGGCTCCGGCTGACAGTGCCGTGCCGAAGATTGAGAAGCTGGTGGGGGTAAAGAACCTCTACGACCCTGAGAATATTGAGATGTCCCACTGCTTTACGGCAGCCCTGCGGGCCAAGGCACTGATGAAGCGTGATCGGGACTATGTAGTCAAGGATGGCGAGATTGTCATCGTGGACGAGTTTACAGGCCGCCTGATGGAGGGGCGCCGCTATTCTGACGGCCTGCATCAGGCCATCGAGGCCAAGGAAGGCCTGGAAGTACGCCGGGAGTCCCAGACTCTTGCCTCCATCACCTTCCAGAACTACTTCCGCATGTACAACAAGCTGTCCGGCATGACCGGTACTGCCAAGACAGAGGAAGACGAGTTCCTGAAAATCTACAAGCTGCCGGTAATCGTGATTCCTACCAACAGGCCGATTGCCCGCATCGACCATCCTGATGTTATCTACAAGACAAAACGTGCCAAGTACAAGGCCGTTGCCAATGATGTGGCAGAAATCCACGCCAAGGGGCAGCCGGTGCTGATCGGCACTACTTCCATAACCCAGTCCGAGGAGCTGAGCCATATCCTGAGCCAGCGCAATATCCATCACAACGTGCTGAACGCCAAGTTCCACGAGCAGGAAGCGGAGATTATTGCTGATGCCGGTCAGAAATCTGCCGTGACCATTGCCACCAACATGGCAGGCCGCGGTACTGACATCAAGCTGGGGGAGGGAGTGCCGGAGCTGGGTGGCCTTTTCATCGTGGGCACGGAGCGCCACGAGTCCCGCCGCATCGACAATCAGCTCCGAGGCCGTGCCGGACGTCAGGGTGATCCGGGCGAGTCCCGTTTCTACCTGTCCCTGGAGGATGACCTGCTGCGCCTCTTTGGCTCTGACAACATCTCCAATATCATGGACAGGCTGGGCATGGGGGAGGATGACCCGATTGAGCACAAGCTGATTACCCGTTCCATTGCCAACGCTCAGAAGAAGGTAGAGGGCAGGAACTTTGATATGCGCAAGCATGTCCTGCAGTATGACGATGTGATGAACCAGCAGCGTGAGGTCATCTATGCCGAGCGCAGGAAGGTGCTGAAGGGCGAGAACCTCCGGGAGCACATCCTGACCATGATTGGCGGCATTATCGAGGCGGAGATGAACCAGTATGCCAACGAAAAGCTCTACCCGGAGGAATGGTCCCTGGATGAGCTCATCAAGGATGCGGAGAGCATCTATGCGCCTACAGGCAGGCTGAAGCTGGAGGAGCTGGAGGAAATGAGCCGGGACGAGGTGCAGGACTTCCTGAACCGGATGGCGGAGGAATCCTATGCGCAGCGTGAGCAGCTCTTTGGCGAGGCCAACATGCGTGAGCTGGAGAAGATCATCATGCTCCGGGTGGTGGACAACCGCTGGATGGAGCACCTGGACCGCATGGATATGCTCCGTGAGGGCATCGGCCTTCTGGCCTATGGCCAGCGCAATCCTCTGATTGAGTACAAGATTAAGGGCCATGAGATGTTCGGCCAGATGATAGACTCCATTCAGAACGATATTGCTTCCCTGATTTTCCGGGTGAACATCATCACCCAGGAGCAGCAGGAGGCCATGGAGCGTGAGGCGCAGCAGCGCATGGCGGCAGCCAGGCAGACCCACGGTGACCAGTCTGATGATGCAGTGAAGAAGCAGCCGGTAAAGAACGGCGAGAAGGTGGGCAGGAATGATCCGTGTCCGTGCGGCAGCGGCAAGAAATACAAGAATTGCTGTGGCAGGAAAGAATAATCGGCAGGTATAATTTGATGAAGAAGCGGCAGGCAGGAAGCTTGCACTGTGCGCGTAAGGAGTGAAATAGAATGCTGGAGGATTTGAAGCCGGAAATCACGGCTCTCCAGGGGCGGCTGTCAGAGATGGAAAAGGCTCTGGATGTGGCCCATAAAGAAGAAAAAATCGCAGAGCTGGAATACAAGATGGGGGAGCCCACCTTCTGGGACAATCCAGAGGAGGCACAGCGCATCAACCAGGAGCTGAACGATGTAAAGATCAGCGTGGACAAGTACAAGGCCCTCCTGGCTAAGTACGATGATGTGCAGGTAATGTGGGAAATCGGCATGGATGACAAGGATGAAAGCGTAGAGGCTGACGTCCGTGCCGACATGGATGCCATCAACAGGGCTTTAGAGGAGCTGCAGCTGGAAGTGCTGCTGTCCGGCAAGTATGATGCCAACAACGCCATACTTACCCTTCATGCAGGTGCCGGTGGCACTGAGGCCCAGGACTGGACCAGCATGCTGCTGCGCATGTACGGCAGGTATGCGGAGCGTCACGGCTTCTCCGTGGAGACCGCTGACCTTCTGCCGGGAGATGAGGCAGGCGTCAAGTCTGCCACCCTCTTTATCAAGGGGCACAACGCCTACGGCTTTTTGAAATCTGAGAAGGGGGTGCACCGGCTGGTGCGCATTTCCCCATTTGACTCAGCGGCGCGCCGCCATACTTCCTTCTGCGCCTGTGATATCATGCCGGAGCTGGATGATACGGTAGAGGTGGAAATCAACATGGATGATGTGCGTGTGGATACCTACCGGGCCAGCGGTGCCGGTGGCCAGCACATCAACAAGACATCTTCTGCTGTACGCATGACCCATGAGCCTACCGGCATCGTGGTGCAGTGCCAGAATGAACGCTCCCAGATTCAGAACAGGGAGCAGTGCCTGAAGATGCTCCGTGCCAAGCTCTTTGAGCTGGAAGAGGAAAAGAAGGAGAAGGAGATTGCCGCCCTGGAAGGGGATCAGCAGAAGATCGAGTGGGGCAGCCAGATCCGTTCCTATGTTTTCCATCCGTACAATATGGTCAAGGATCACCGCACCAGTGCGGAAACAGGCAATACCCAGGCCGTGATGGATGGGGATATCGATATGTTCATTGAGGCGTTTTTGCGTGCCAAGGCCAACCATCAGCTGTAATATATGGTTGTGCCTGTGCAGCAGCCTGAGAATCTAGGAGTTTGTATGCGCAGATTTTGTGTTGTTTTGGCTGCGGTGCTGGTGATTTTAGCGGCTTTCAGCCAGCTTGTCCTGCCGGGGCTGATGGAGAACAGGCTGGGCAGCAGCATCAGGTCAGCCCTCCAGGCGGAGAATGTGGCTGTTAATATGTCTGCCCTGCCGGGACTGAGGCTTCTGGCAGGCCAGGCCGACAGCATTGAAATTGTGGTGGACAAGGCACAGCTGGGGGATATCCAGGTGGAAAAGCTCACCCTCTATGGAGAGGATGTACAGGCAGATTTCTCTGCCCTGGACAAGCGCGACGGTTCTGCCATCAGGTCAGCCGGCAAGCTGGAGCTGACCGGCACTATCACCCAGCAGGCATTGCAGGAGATGCTGGAAAAGAAGCTGGACAAGGTGGAAAACCTCGAGGCTGTCATGGACAGGGACAAGCTGACCGCTTCCGGGCAGGTGAAGCTCATGGGCCGCACGGCGGATATTCATCTTGAGGGCAGGGTGCTGGCAAAGGACGGCGGCGTGTATTTCCACATGACGCAGCTGGACATCCGCAATGCTGTCTTCGGGCAGGCAGTGCTGGGCAATTTCTTCGGGGATATCCTGCTGTTTGATTTGTACAGCTCACCTGTCAGGGCGGAGATTGAGGATGTAGAGCAGCATGATGGCTATGTGGTCATAAGAGCTAAGTCATAGGCTATAGGCTGGGGATAGGAAATTATGAAGCAATTCAAGTACAATAAATTTTTAATCTTGCTGATTGTCATCGGCCTGCTGGCATCGCTGGTAATCGATGTGGAGCGTCATCAGGTGGAGCAGCAGAACAAATCCATTGAGCTGGTCATGGATTATGAGGATCTGGTGGAGCTGGCGGAGAAGGAAGGCGTCCGGCCGGAGGCAGTGCTGGCCAAGGCAAAGGAAGCCGGGGTAACCTCCCTGGCTGTCTATGAGACTACCTTCAAGAAGCTGAATGTCAACGGCAAGGCTGTGGCTGTCAACGGCAGCACTATTTTGGCAAACTATCAGAATGGCGGCATCAGCGATGCCGGCTGGCGCAGCCTGGTGGAGTCCGGCCAGATCAAGGGCACCAATGTCTATGTGACTGGGCATCATCAGCAGACCTTTCAGGAGGTGCATGAGGATTTGGTGCGCCGCCTGGGGGCTGACAGGGTAAGGGAGATTACCGTCAGCGGCCAGCGGGTACTGGAGGTCAAGGCAAACTACGAAGCACTGGAAAAGATGGACCTGGGCATGCCTACGGACGAGATGCAGGCAGTGAATGATGCAGGCTTCTATGTGCTGGCACGGCCTACCAACTATCGCCAGTGTACCCGTGATGACATTGATGCCTTTTATGACCGGCTGGATGGCTTCCGGGTGTCGGGCATTGTTTTCTCAGGCTCCCAGACCCTGGGGGCGCCGGATGAGTCCCAGTATATGGCGGAGCAGATGCTGAAGCGGGATTTGACGCTGGGCATGATTGAGGGAGTTACCCAGCTGCAGTTCTTCCATCAGGATGGCATGCTGGAGATTGCCAAGGCCATGGATTACAAGTCTGCCAGGCTGTATTCCATCCCGAAGGACGAGCAGAAGAAGATGAAAATCGCGGAGGCCATCGACCGCTGGGGCACCACGGACGATGAGCGAAATATCCGCTTCAATCTTGTGAAGACCTTTGAGAAGCCATCTCCCGGCATGACACTGCTGGAAACCAATATGACCTATGTGTCCGGTGTCCGGGACAAGCTGGAGGCTCAGGGCTTTGCCATGGGCAGGGCAGGAGTGTTTGAGCACTTCTATCCGTCAAGCATGGTACGGGCTCTGGTCATTCTGGGAGTGGTGGCAGCAGGCGTGCTATATCTCACCCTGGTGATTCCGGGCATGAAGCCCCGGTATGCCTATGGCTTGCTGCTTATTATCGGCGCGGTTGCCCTGCTGCCTGTGCTGATGGGGCATGGCAACAAAATCCGCGTGGTGGCTGCATTGGTGGCAGCCAACGTATTCCCTGCCATTTCCGTGCTGTGGATGCTGGACCGCATCAGGGGGCGGATGGCGGCAGGAAGTGCCGGCCTTTTGCGCATGATAGGCACGGGTGTTGTAGCCTTGGCAGTTTGTGGTATAATGTCTTATGCGGGGGCTGCGTATCTGTCAGGTTCTTTGGCGGATACGGAGTATCTGCTGGAGGTAAATATCTTCCGGGGCATCAAGCTGACCTTCATCATGCCCATTGTGCTGGTGGCTATTGGCTTCTTGCAGCGGTTTGACGTGTTTGACGGCAAAATGGATGATACGGAGGGCTTTTTGGAGCAGTTCAAGAAGATGCTGGATACCCCTGTGAAGGTAAAGACATTGCTGGGGCTGTTCCTGGTGCTGGTGGCAGGGGTGGTTTTTGTGGCACGTTCCGGCCACACCATGGGCATGCCGGTATCGGCTGCAGAGCTGAAGTTCAGGGCTTTCCTTGAGCAGGCCATGTATGCACGTCCTAGGACCAAGGAGTTTATGATCGGGCATCCTGCCTTTATGCTGGCGGTGATGGCATGGTTCCGCAAGTGGCCTACCATGGTGCTGTTTGTGCTGGTACTGGTGGCCACCATCGGGCAGGGCTCTATGGTTGAGACCTTTGCCCATATGCGCTCCCCTGTCTTCATGTCCTTTGCCAGGGGCATCGGGGGACTGGTGCTGGGTGCCGGTGTGGGTGCTGTCTGCATGATTTTTGTAGATTTGTGGATTAAGTATGTGGCACCGAAACTGGCAACAGGGAAAAAGTGATTTGATTATGTTGATGTACTTTAGATGTTTAGAAGGAATGACAACAGAGCATGAGTAATGTTGTAATTTCCGGATATTACGGCTCCAGAAATGCCGGCGATGAAGCGATGCTGGCGGCTATGGTAGAGGTTTTATCGGATTTGAATCCCAAAGTGAATATAACTGTAATATCTGCCAGCCCGGAGGATACCAGGCAGCGCCACGGCGTCAATGCCGTGGGCTGGCTGGACCTGCGGGGGATTTTTGCTGCTGTCAGGCGGGCTGATCTGCTGATCAGCGGCGGCGGCAGCCTGCTGCAGAATGTTACCAGCCGCAGGAGCCTTTACTACTACCTGCTGATTATCTGGCTGGCAGAGCTTTTGGGGACTCCTGTCATGCTTTATGCCCAGGGCATAGGCCCCATTAATGGCAGCTTTGCCCGCTGGTTCATGGGCTATATCGGCAACCGTGTCAGGATGATTACCGTCCGTGACCGGGGCTCCCTGGAGGAATTGAAGGCACTGGGCATCGTAAGGCCTCATATTGAGCCTACGGCAGACCCTGTCCATGCCATTCATCAGGTGGACAGGCGCATTGGCAGCCAGATTTTGCAGCGGCACGGTGTTGCCGTAGGGGAAAAGCCGCTGGTCTGCATCTCGGTCCGGGAGTGGTGCGGCATGAGCCATTACAAGGAAGTAGTGGCAAGGGCGGCTGACAGGATTGTGGAGGAATTTTCCGCCAGGGTGGTTTTTCTGCCCATGCAGTACCCGGAGGATGTGCGGACGGCGGAGCAGGTGGCGGCTCTGGCAAAGCACGATATGGTGGTGCTGCCGGAGGAGTACAACACCAGCGAGTTATTGTCTATAGTGGGCAACATGGAATTATTGATATCTATCCGTCTTCATGCCCTGATATTTGCCGGTGTGATGGGGGTGCCCATGATTGGCATTTCCTATGACCCGAAGGTGGATCGCTTTCTGGAGTCCGTAGGCGAGCAGCCTGTGGGAACCCTGGAGAATGTGGATTTTGACAAGCTGATGGAGCAGATTCGTGCCAAATGGAATGACAAGGCAGGCTTCAGCCAGCAGAATGAGCAGCTTTTTGATGATTTGCGGCGGCTGGCGATGCACAATGCGGAGCTGGCATACAGCGTGATTCGCAAGGTATAGCAAGGTATAGATGGTTTTTAGTTTGCCTGGCTATGGCATTGTGGAGATACGTGCCGGGCAGTAATCTTGCTTCCATGCTGCGGATTGTCCGAGGCAAAGCCATTTGGTATCAGCATAACTGAGAATAGAAAAATAGAAAAAACTGGTATTTTCATCATGAGTGAAAATACCAGTTTTTTTTCTAGAATTATGGATATTGAGGATTATGATAAAAATTTAGCCAAGGTAAAGTTGATGGGCGATTTACTTAAGAGGAGAAAATCAGGGGATGAGGCTAGTTATAGACATGGCGTCTGTGACCTATGGTGAGTGCAAGGATAACAAGCTTGTCATCATCTATATTGCAAAGTAAGCGGTAATCACCGATGCGGTACCGCCATTGTCCGGATTTATCACCTGTGAGAGATTTGCCATGTAGTCTGGGGTTTTCACAGTCTACCAGGTTTATTTCAATCCAGGCCTTTATTATGCGTTGGGTGTATTTGTCCAGCTTTTTTATATCTTTTATAGAGCGTTTGGAGTATACTATGTTGTATTTCACAGTCCTACTTCCTTCCAGGCTTCATCATGGGAATAAGATTGCTTGCCACTATCAAGGTATTCCTGATATGCTCTATTGCCTACGGCAATATCGTATTCATCTTCGATTTTGTCGAATAAGGCTCTTTTGAAAGCTTCCCCCAAAGACATGGAATGCATGTTAGCGTAACTTTCAGCTAGACTGCGTTCTTCGTTGGTTAATCTTATGGAAAATGCCATGCTGCTCACTCCGTTTCATAAAAAATCTTTTATGTAGTATATTATACTACATTTTTTTCCTTTAGTCCAATGTCTGGTAATGCTAAAATCTTTCTAAACGAATAGAGAAATAGTCAGTCAGGGCTATTTGCCCATGACCAGCTATTAACTGCAAATTGATGAAAACAAAATAAAAATCATATTTTCTCCAAAAATACATTCCTTTCTTATCACAAAAGTGATACAATGTTTGTAGAGCTCCCTCTGACAAGCTGGAGCTGATTGTCCATGTTTATAACCTGGCAACCGGCAAGAATGAAGATTTGAAAAGCATCTGCAAACCACTACGGGAATACAGTACCTTTTCCAATCAGTACAAGCTCCTCAGAAAGCAGGGACTGACTATCGATGAAGCAGTCAGGGACACCATCAGGTACTGCATTGACAAGAATGTTATGAAAGACTATCTTCAGCACAACGAAAGCGAGGTAATTGATATGTTTGGCTTTGAATGGGACGAAAAAGAAGAACGGGAAGCCCTGCTGGAAGCTGGTGAAGCTCGCGGTGAAACCCGTGGACGAGTTAATTCTGCACGTGATTTACTCACCAAGGGGGTTGTAACCCTACAGGCACTGAAATCTTCCGGATGTTATTCCCAGGAGGAACTGGCTGCCATCGCCAAACCGTTTTGAATTACTTAAGGGGTGTCGCACTAATAAATTAGTCGGCAGCCTCTATTTTTATGAATTAAAAAAGACAGCCTAATTAGGCTGTCTTTTACGTATATATGTGAAATGTTCTGTATATAGCTGTCCTACTAAGAACAAAGCAAGGAATTTCTTTTTTCTAAATAGAAAATCTCTTTACCTCATCTTGAGTCAGCTCTACTAATTTCTTCCCACATCGCTTTGCATATCTCGATAATTCAAGCAAATTCACATGACAAGATGGTGCATTAACATATGGATTTGGCTGTTCAAAATAGCTCTGTGTTAAAAACTGATTTTCCAGAAATTTAGGTTGCATTCCATTCATAATGATACACCTCCAACAGTTTCTTTGCTTGTTCTTCATCTATGAAAAATTGATATTGATGGAGCATTCCGAGATACTCAGCATGAAATACATCAATATAATGCTTCAACAATTTTTCATTAGAATTTTTCTAGAATTTTTAGATTTAGAACCGTTTTATTTCAATAATTTTTTATTTTCGTGCCTTATAGCGCAGGTATGTCAGCAACCACGAAAACACGCTCTCGCTC
>JBJDWY010000054.1:0-3495 GCA_051866255.1 Anaerovibrio sp.
ACATCAGGAGGGGGTTACGCGATTTTTATTTTTTTAAAAAGTTGTAAAGTGCTGGTTTAGAAGACATGGGCGAAAATGCTATTATTTCTATTGGTACAGGTAAGCTGACATTAAACAAAGCTGATGCGACTTATGCGTTCAATTCTGGTGCTTCTATCACGGCTGGGACTATTGAGTCGAAAGGCAGCATATCTATAAATGGAGCAACTATAAATGCCAATAACCTTATAACAAAGGGATTGACAATAGAGGATGGTCGAGATTTATCATTTAGCAATGTGAAGCTCACAGGTGGTACTTTTTCTACCGGCTCAGGCAGTGTAGCAACCAGCGGTACATTTACACTTGAAAAAGATGTGACTATTAACGATCAAGTAAATGTTAAGGCAAATAATTTGGTTCTGGATGCCCGTGATGATAGTTTGGCTGATAAGCTTGGTAAATTGAATTTAACCAGCTCTGGCAGTGTGAATGTAAAGCTGACTCATGCAGATGAGGTGGATGAAGCACGATTGAATGGGTTGAGTGAAGCTATCAAAGCATCTATTGGTGCAGATACAAGCATCAAATATGTAAGTGGCTCTGGCGAAGCTGTGTCTGTTGAAGAACAGGTGAATGAGGCAGAGGAACAGGCTGAGCAGGCTTTGGAGAATGTAAGCAAGTGGGCGAAGGCGGATGCTGCCCAGGTTGCGGAGTTAAATCCTTTCCAGTCAGCCCTGCCGAGTGCAGATGATATCAATGCTATACGCAATCCGTCGGCGGCACAGCGGCAGGCAATTAGTGAAGCCAGGGAAGCCTTGGTGCAGGCAAGGTCTGCGGTGGTTGCTGACAACTCTCTTTCGGATGAGCGCAGGAGTCAGCTGCTGGCAGAGCTGGATGGGAAGCTGGAGCTGATGGATGTTCAGAAGCAGGCTGACAGGCTGGTAGCCGCCGTGCAGCAGGCTGGCAAGACGGCTGCTGCTCCGGCAGTGGCTTCTGCTCGTGCTGCAACTGCCATTACAAATGTGCTTACTAATAACGTAGTGAACCGTACCGCAGAAATTCGCGGCTTTGCTTCTGCGATTGATGATGACAGGCCTGCGCCGGAAAAGCTGTGGTTCCAGTATAAGCATACTCAGATGGATGTGACCGGGGGCGATGTTTACAGCAAGTCCGTGGTGAATACGAATAATTTCCAGCTGGGCTATGATACGAAAATAGGTACTGATGATTACCTGGGTGCATATATTGGCACAACGGTAGGCAACGCTGATTTTACCAGCCCGAAGCAGAATGGACGCCTTGATATTGAGAACGCGTTTGATTTTGGTATTTATGGCACCCATATCCTGCCCCATGACCAGTATATTGATTATTTAGTGCATACTGACAGGTTTGATAGTAAATTTGGCAGTACAAGCTATGGCACGGAGGATATGGGCATCATGATTGGCTATGGTGTGAAGCTGGCTCAGACTGACAGGCTGACGCTCAATCCTTATGTTCAGCTGGCTTATGATAAAATCAGCGTGGACAGCTACTATGCAGGTCCGAATTTCATCAAGAGCGATGACAGCCATAACTGGACGGCTAAGCTGGGGCTGAATCTGATTGATGCCAACGGACTGTATGGCGGCATTGCCTACAGCCGTGGATTGGCTGGCAGCTACAATGCGTATATTAACGGCGTGCCTATGCCGGGCAATGAGAATAATGCCAATGTATTGTATTTTAATCTGGGTTATCGTACAGATATGGCAAAAAATATGGTGCTGGATTTGTCCATGGAGAAAACACTGCTGGATTACAAGGGATGGACTGCCACCGGCAGGGTAAATTACTATTTCTAAGTAACAAGCTATATAATTTGACTGCGTGCTTATCCTTTTGTACCTAGCGGATGCTAAGTTTATGCGTACCGAGGTGCAATAAATGTTTTTGTGATATAATATGGGAAAATGGGGGCCATGCAACGCAGATAAAAGCTGTATGGCTGAGGGAGATTTTGCCTGATGTACAAGAGAAAATTGGATAAGGATATACGGTGTCCGCTGGAGTATGGGCTGGAAATTTTCGGCGGCAAATGGAAATCAAGGATTATTTGTGTTTTAGCGGAGAAGAAGGTTCTGCGCTACGGTGAGCTCCGCAAGGAAATGGGCAATATAACTGATGCTGTTTTGGCATCGGCACTGAAGGATTTGATTGGCAATGATATCGTGGTCAGAAAATCTTATGATGAAATTCCGCCGCATGTTGAATATTCTTTGTCCGAAAAAGGGGCATCCGTTGTTCCTATTTTGCAAAGCATCTGTAAATGGTCGGGGATTTTTTACAGGGATGATAGTGATAACATGATGGTGCATTGCCAGAGGTGTGACTATCGTTAAATTTGGCGACTGTCGTGCATTTGCTGATTTTGTGGCTGATTTATAAAATTACGGATAAAAAAACAGGTGCAGAGCTGGAGAGAAGCCCTGTACCTGGTTTTGTGTGCTTAGATAATTTTTTTGTTTTCCGCGCCAGGCGTTGTTACAATAATTTTGTCAGGGGTGATGATAAGTGCTCCCTTGGCAGTGGCGGCACCTTTGAAAACTTTTTCAACCAGCGTCTTGAATTTATCTACTATATCACCCTGTGTAACATATTCTGCAGTCCCCTTGATCTGATAGCCTTCAAGGCTTTGTGCATCGTAGGCGGAGATGGCAATCTTTCCACCGCCTGCTTTGAGATTGTTCAGGGTGGTTTCCAGGAATACATCGCCGACAACCAGTTTTCCATCATCGGTAATGTCCTTAAAAGCAACAGGCACAACATTAGGTTCTCCCTTTGAGCAGGTTGCCAGGTCCCACATGCTTGATTTTAACACTTTTATAACAGCTTCGTTCATCATGAAAATTCCTCCAATTTTAATGTTTCCTGCTCAGCTAAGCTGTGTTTATTATAGTGAATTTACTTGCATTTAACAATATATTAAGAAATTTATAAGTTACTAATAAATTTCATAGTATGTGAAATATCACATTATGCAATTGGCTATGATACAAGGGGTGGGGGATTTTGTTATGACTGGAAAGCATAGTAAAAGATTGAAGATGTTGGTGGGAATGGCACTGAGCGCAGGGCTGGTGCTGGGTATATATCCTGCAGAAGCTTTTGCACAGGATTTTCGTGTTAGTTATGATGGTAGTCAATATATATTTACTGCAATTCAATGCGTCCTTATGCTGGCGAATTGAATTGCAGTTTTGTTTTTTAGCGAAGTAGTATTATTTAGCATGTGGCAAGGTGTTTGAAAGAGTTTTTAGAAAAAACTTTGCAGATATTGAAACAGATAGTAAAATATAAGAAAGCAAAGTTAAAAAGTGATTTGAGTTTCCAGGCAATATGAGGTGATGAATATGCTCAAGGTGTACATGGGCGGACTTGAGAATGAAATATACAATCCTGACATGTATTTTAACAATCAATATGAGGATGAGTGGATTACTGATGAATTGGCAAAAGCCATGATTGCGG
>JBJDWY010000055.1:0-3482 GCA_051866255.1 Anaerovibrio sp.
TCATTATACCAAAATCCCTTAAAACATGCAGATGAAATTTTGTCAAATCCCCTGTAAAATCTACTGTAAAGCCACCGTAATTTTGTAAATATTTTTCATACTGCTAATATATTGCATTTTATAGCGCATTCGTGAAAATGTAAAGAGTGCAATAAAAAGTCAGAAGAAATATATTTTTACAAGATGTTTTTCAACTGAATGTCTTGTACGGGGGGGCGAACGTAGTATAATAAAAGACAGATGTGGATAACTCAGGTATTTGCCTGAATTTGCAGAAAACAGGGAGAAATGATTATGGCTATGAACGCAGGAAATAAATATAAAACTAAAAGTAACAGGAATAGTAGATGTGCTAACAAGAAGCTGGCGATGCTGGTAAGTATGGCACTTGGGTTTAGCGTTGCTTATGGCGTGGTGCCTAGTGAGGTGGCTCTGGCAGCTGAGCATGTGATTCAGTATCTGAGTGGACAGTATTACGTTGGTTCTCATTCGTATACAACACCGGCGGATTTGCGAGAGGCTTTGGGCGAGGGAGATGTGTTATCAGCTATGAATATAGGTGATACACTGAAAATTATTCTAGATGAGAAGATGAGTGCTGCTCTTATGGAACAGAGTATTGCTGTGGGCTCATCTATTACGGTTAAAGCGGTGTCTGCTCTCGGTATCTTACAGATATACGATATGACATCGACATCGAATGGATCTGCTTATGTGCGTTACACTCCTGATGGCGGACTCAGTGTCGGGGGAAAGCTTAGTAGTTTGACAATCCACGCGCAGGAAGGCTATTCGAACAAGATAGATTTGAGTGGTGTGACAGAGGGCAACATATCTATTGATGCCACCAATGTCGCTGCTGGCACTTTAAATATAATTACAAATGAGAATGGCAGTTCTGTAAGTGACTTGAGTTTAGTTGGCAGTGCTGGTGGCATTGGTGTCCAGGTTACTGGTGGCAATCTCAGCGTAGACACGCTGATTGTAGGTTCAAATTCAGTTGTAGCAGCTGCTGATGGAAAAAACATAGTTGCAACAACTGCAGTTGAGGCACCGAGTGGTTCAAAATTTAAAGGTGTGATTTTTAATGGCGGTTTGACAGTAGAGCAGGGCGCAGGAGTTACTGTTGCTGATAGTAAAACTGAGGGGTTGATATTGAACAGTGGGGCAGAAATTAAAACCGATAATGGCAATATCACTGTCACTGGTGGTGCTGTACGTATTGTTGGCATGTCAGAAATTGACGCAGGTACCGGCACTTTGGATTTTTCCCGTGCATCTTCTATTTCTATCGGCAATTTTAGTTCAATAAAGGCAGGCAGTATTGATGCTGGAAATAGACAATTATGCCCAGGACTTGGCGTCACTATTACGGCAGGTTCCCTTAGTGCTAAAATCCTTGATTTAAATCAGGGTGGTACTGTAAATGCTGGTTCAGTAAATGTTAATACATTGTATGGAAGCGGGACTTTGGATAGCAACTCTATTGGTGGCTTGACTAGCTTGACAGCTACATCTGTTTTTGGTGTAAGTCGCATTAATTTACCTGGCGTAAACTTAACTTTAAATAATGCCGTTCATATTGGTGGAAGTAACACCATTCAGGGCATTACTGCGGGAAATATAAAAATGGAAAATCTTTATATATCGGATAATGCCATCTTGTCCGGTACAAATGTTACTGCTGGCAATTTGGATGTATACGGTAATGCAGATTTGTCTAGTGCAACTAATTTGAGTGTTATCGGAGTTAATGTGTCATCAGGTAAGGCAGTGACCTTTAATAACTTAAAGGTGGCAAGTGGCACATATAATAACCAAGGTGGAACTGTAAAGGCAAATAGTGTTACATTGGGAAGTGGCGTAAGCATTGCCGGTAATTCTACTCTTGCTACTGATAATTTAACATTGGAAGCTGATGGAGATTGGGAAAACAAGTTGGCTAATCTTAGGATTACCAGTGCTACAGCGGGACAGGATGTTCATGTGAATATTGAAGGATTGGACAGCATGGCACCGGAAGCTGCGGAGGCATTGAAGGCTGCTATCAGAAGTAGCGCAGGTGATAACGTAATTATTAGTGATGTCGAACCGGCTCCTGCACCAACACCTGGTGATGAGGAAGCAACTGCACAGATGGATGAAGCATTGGAGAAGGCACAGGCTGCCAAGGATAAGCTGATTAAGTGGGCTACGGTTAAGGCAGAAGCAGTAGCCAAGGCTGATCCGTTTGCTGTCAAGCTGCCTACTGCTGAGGAATTGAACCAGCTGGCCTCAAATGAGCAGATTGCGTACATCAATGAAGCAAAAGCTGCGCTGGCAGAAGCGGAGGCAGCCGCTGGCAATCTGACTGATCCTGATGCACAGGCTGCTGCTTTGGCAAATATTAGTGCCTTGAAGGCAGAGCTGCCGGACGATCCGGCAGCCGCCCTGCAAAATCAGAAGGCTCAGTTGATAGCCGCTGTTCAGCAGGCAGGGAAGACCGCTGCTGCTCCGGCAGTGACTGCCGCCCGTGCGGCAGCTGCCATTACCAACGTGCTGACCAATAATGTTGTGAACCGCACTGCGGAAATCCGCAGCTTTGCTTCTGCCGTGGACGAGGGACGGCCTGAGCCTGACAATATGTGGTTCCAGTACAAGCACACTCAGATGGATGTGGACGGGGGAGATGTATACGGCACTTCCACTATAAACACCAATAACTTCCAGCTGGGCTACGATACCCGGATTGGCACAAATGATTATCTGGGTGCCTATATCGGCACTTCCACCGGTCATGCAGACTTTACCGGCCCTGCCAGGAGCGGACGCATTGAGCTTGACAACTCCTTTGACTTTGGTGTGTACGGTACCCACATGCTGCCAAATGACCAGTACATTGACTACATGGTGCATAATGGCAGGTTTGACAGTGAGTATGACGGAAGCAATTATGGCACTATGGATACCGGTGCCATGGTGGGCTATGGGGCAAAGCTTGCCCAGGGTGACCGCCTGACCTGGAATCCTTATGTGCAGCTGGCTTATGACAGGATTAGCGTTGATACCTATGCCACCAGGGCTGGCAATGTAATCAAGAGCGATGACAGCAACAACTGGACGGCAAAGCTGGGGGTAAATCTGATTGATGCCAGCGGCTTGTATGGCGGCGTTGCCTACAGCCGTGGGCTCTCCGGCAGCTACAATGCCTACATCAATGGCGTAGCCATGCCAGCCAGCGACAACAACGCCAATGTACTGTATCTGAGCCTTGGTTACCGTGTCAATATGGCAAAGAACGCGGTTCTCGATCTCTCCATGGAGAAGACATTCATGGACTACAAAGGCTGGACAGCCACCGGCAAGATGAATTTCTACTTCTGATGACATGGCACATCCTGCCTAGGAGTCTCTGCTTCTCCGGCTAACATCATAATTAGCATCATAACTAGGGCGTGTTGATTAAAGCATATTTTCAGCAATATCCTGTATAATTATTACAG
>JBJDWY010000056.1:0-15320 GCA_051866255.1 Anaerovibrio sp.
CCACGAACTACCAAACTATTTCATTCAGTATATGCTCGTAGTTACAAACAAGCACTACGACAAACTGAAATTACCTAAAATCAAATTTATCCTTATGCTCCATCCACACGATAGGCACATACGATGGCTTGTACATAACCACCACAATATCCGGCTTGAAATCCTCCACATACCTTCGCACGCTGCCAGTAAAATGACGAATATCCAGTAAGGTGATGTCCTTTACGCCCATTGACAGAAACGGCAGAACAGTATCCACCATAGAATCCCTAATAATAAGTATTTTCTTACCTCGCAGATGCTCATTCCTAAAATTATGCACCCTTATCTCAGGCATATCGCCATAGCCATAAGCAGCATAGGGATTCCCACCATAAAAATCCCTTTTCTCCACCTTTTCCATATCGTACATGACGGTGAAATCCCCTCTCTCGTCTATGCCCAGCGAGGGAATCTCTATACGGACATCTGTGGAAAATTTCGGATAATACAGGGCAATATCGTCAGCTGTAGTTTTTGCCAATGTAACCTTTTTGCCCTGGGAACCTAGAAAATAGTTTTCATAATTGACAACATCGTAGTCAGCCTCGGAAAAATGCCCAAAATCCACATCCACATCATAATCTGCATGCAGCCTTGCCGCCAGCTTTTCCGCCGCCCACAATGCCGTGGACGGCAGCCAGTGGTGGTCCGTGCGGAAAAACGCCTTATGCCAGCCCTCATTTCCCATATCCCGGTACATTTCCTGCCGCAAATCAAAAACATCCACGCCGCGTTCCTGCAAGCCCCGCAAAAGCATATCAGTGTTGTAATTGGCGTAATCCAGCCTGTCCAGCTCCCTGTCCCCAAAAGGATTGGTCTTGCCTGGTGACTGCACATAGAGCAGCCTGCCTCCCTGCTGGCTGACAAACTGCGCAAATTCCGTCACAGCCCCGATATGCTCCGCCATATCCATCTTCTTGTGCGAATAGGTCAGATACCCGTCCTGAAGCCTGTACACATCCATCCCCGGCGTCATAATATCCCATGCCAGCACATTATCCATACCGCGCCCTGCTTCCACCAAAACACTGTAAAAAGCCAGATAATCCCTGCACCATTTACCGATTTTATCGTCCTCAATCTCCTTCACAAAGCCTTTTACAGCAGACACCTTTTTAACCAGCTTCTCCAATTTCCCTGAAGCTGATTGCAGCTCATCAAAGGGATATTTTTCCGCCCATTTTACGACCACCTTCTCCTTCTTGCCATCTTCCAGCCTCTGCAATTCTATTCTGTCAAACAAAACCATCTGCGTAAAGGCATTGTTCATGCCCATTCTTTTTACAAAAAACTGCCGTGTGCCAAGCCGCAAAAAAATGCCTGACATGAAAATCACCAGTACCATAAGGCAGCACAGCATGACCTTTCCCCGAAAATCTACTGCATTCATCTTCCATGCCCCCTTAGAAATTAAAATAAATAAACGGATTATAGCTGGAGCTGATGCATTTCAAAACAGCCAGCACAAAGATAGCTGCGCCCAGCAAGGACTCAGCGTTACGTCCCCAGCTAAATTCATTTACTTTTTTCATAACAAAAGGTGCCACAGGTGCTGACAGCAATACCGCATAGGCAAAAACCACCCAGCTGCCCGACAGATAATACATGAAGCTGCTGTCTGTTGCCCCGGTGCTGCCAATGCCCAGCATCATGCCGATATAGCTGGCAGCCTGCCCTATATTGGCAGAACGGAAAATCACCCAGCCAAAAATAATTGACAGAAAGGCATACACATGAGAGAACCTGCCTATTTTCTCAGCAAAGCCAGTCTGCTTCTCAAAAATCAGCAATAAGAAATACCATAGCCCCCAGCACAGAAAAGTCCAGTTTGCACCGTGCCAGATGCCGGTCAGTGCCCATACCACAAAGAGATTCCACAACCATCGCCTCCTGCTGCAACGATTGCCGCCCAGAGGAATATAAACATAATCCCTGAACCAGGAACTCAGGGATATATGCCACCTGCACCAAAAATCCGTTACGCTTCGTGCAATATACGGATAATTGAAATTTTCCAGGAACCTGAATCCGAATATCCTGCCCAGCCCGATAGCCATATCAGAGTACCCTGAAAAATCAAAATAAATCTGCAAGGTATATGCTACCGCTCCCAGCCAGGCTGTTCCCACAGACATAGGCACACCGGCATCAAAAATATTATCCGCCACCTGTGCCATATAGTCAGCAATCAGCACTTTTTTGCCCAGTCCATAACTAAACCGCAGCATGCCCTCAACAATATCATCAATGCTTTCCTTTCGCCCCATAATCTGCTTGTCAATCAAATCATAGCGCACAATAGGGCCCGCTATCAGCTGAGGAAACAGCGCAATATAAAGGCCGGTATTAAACACATTTTTCTGTGGCTGCGCCTTGCCATAGTAAATATCCAAAAGATAAGACAATAACTGAAAGGTAAAAAAGGAAATCCCTATAGGCAACGCTATGTCTATGCCGGACATATCCTTGTGCAGAAGCAGACCAATCTGCTGACAGCAAAAGGTAAGGTACTTAAATATAAAGAGCATGGACACCAGCCCCGTGCAGCCCAGCACCAGCCAGTGCTTCTTTTGCGCCCTTTCCTCCGCATGACCAATTTTCAGCCCGATAAACCAGCCTGCACCAATAGCCAGCAGCATCAGAAAGACAAATAAAGGCTCGCCATAGGCATAAAAAAGCACGCTGGCCAGCAGCAAAAAATAATTTCTGAAACGCCTTCCCCTCCATACGGGATTGTAATATATCAATATCGTTAAAGGCAAAAACAAGAACAAAAACACTGTTGACGAAAAGACCAAGATAACCATCCTCCATGTCAATATAATAGATTGTGAATAACCCGTCCATTATATTAACACATCCGCCCCCCCGTACAAGACATAGTGTAAAATTGCAAAAAATAAGTGCAGATGCCAGAGAAAAATACTCTCTGACACTTGCACTTTGATAGTATCAAAATTCAACGGGACATCTGCTGCATATACCTTCTGCACATGCAGCAGATGGTATGAAAATCACAATTCTCCACCAGCTTTAAGAACCTGTTCTTCCACTTGAGTACTTACATAAAATCCATAATGTTTCATTAACTGAATCACTTTTTGTATGCTACCTAAATATCCTCTCTTTTTTTGCCATAACTAAAACACCTAACGTTCCAATTACATTTATGCCCAAATATTTAGCAGTTTTCTTTGCAGCATTATCATCGATAATGGCGAGTATATCTGCATTCATTTCCTAAGCCAAAATCATGACCTCTACTTCGCCGTCATGTAATTTGGATTTATACATACTCCTATCAGCATTTGATGAAATTTTAGAGACCTTTATCCACCGATTATCATGAATAATTTTACTTATTACATCAGATTTGCATGTAATTTCATCATATACTGCTTGTGGAATAATAATCTCCCCAAATAACCTATGCATTATGCTGAGCATGCCAATTTTGCTAAGAATTATCATAGGGGTAGAATTAACAATAATCTTCTGCATTTTTCAATTCCTCTAAAAACTCTTCTTCACTATCAAAACGAAATACAGAAACATTATTTTCTCCCAAAAATCTCATAAATTCTTCTTCCGTCATGCCAGCTATTTCCGCACAATATCCTATTGACACGTCCATGTGGACATAACAATACAACGCTACAGCTTTTTTTACCATCTTTTCAGCTTTTATTTGAGTAAGACATTTATCGAATAATACTGCTTCTGGTATATCTACAGCTATTTTACACATGGCTTCTTCCCTCCTTTTTTAATTTTACAACAATCCTTCTCTCTGGTATCCTTGCCTTTATATAGAGTATACCACAGCATAGCCAGAAACAGTATTTTTTAATGCTATTTTTGCCTTAACAAGAACTTTCAGTTTATACAGCGGTTGGCTGTAGCAGGTTTCGTCAGCCTCCCGGCTCCCCTTTTCAGCTTTTTCGTAAAGTCAGATTGATTACCTTAGCAACGTACAGCAGAGTATAGTTGATAACTATGTGCATATCTGTTCAGACAAAAAGAGGGACAGGTGCGGCATGTACCCAAAGAAAACCTTGAGTGCAGCCTCGCTTCTTAGCGAGTGCGAGCGTAAGCGACGCAGGAGCTTAGAAGCGCGAGGCTGTGCTAAGAGCGAGAGCGAGTTTTCTATGGGTACTGCCGCTGCCTGTCCCTTTTAAATGTCTGAACAGAGTCCACGAACTATCAAACTACATCATCAGTATATGCACGAAGTAACGATCAACCACTACGACAAACTGAAATTTTCAAATTTATTGGAATATCTTCTTCACCTTGCTGAAAAAGCTTTCCTGCTCAGGATTTACCTTGTTGCCACTAAGGTCAGCAAACTCCTTCAAGAGTTCCTTCTGCCTGGAGGACAGCTTCTGCGGCGTAAGCACCTTAATGCGCACATGCTGGTCACCATTGCCGTTCCTGCGAAGCATCGGGATGCCCTTGCCCCGGAGCCGCATGATAGTGCCGGACTGGGTACCGGCAGCCACCTTCATCTCCACCTTGCCGTGAATGGTAGGCACCTCAATAGTATCGCCCAGGGCAGCCTGCACAAAGGTAACAGGCACTTCGCACAGCACGTCATAGCCCTCACGGGTAAACAGCTCATGCTGCTTGATGTACACATATACATAAAGGTCACCGCTAGGGCCGCCACGCTTGCCTGCCTGACCGCCGCCGGATACGCGGATGCGCTGTCCCTCGTCAATACCGGCAGGAATCTTGACCTTGATGGTCTTGTTGACCTTCTTCTGGCCCCGGCCGCCGCACTCCTTGCACGGCGTCTTGATAATCTTGCCGGAACCGCCGCAGCGCTCGCAGACATGAGAATTTACCATGCGTCCGAAAGGCGTATTGGCATAGGATTGCACCTGGCCGGTGCCATGGCAGTTGGAGCATTCCTCAGGAGTTGTCCCCTTGGCTGCACCTGTACCGCCGCAGGCCGTACAGTTCTCCATGCGGGGAACCTTCAATTCCTTCTCTACGCCAAATGCCGCCTCCTCAAAGGTCAGCTCAATGTCCATGCGCAAATCCGCACCCTGCTCAGGGCCGTTCCTTCTGGCCTGGCTGCGGCCGCCGCCGCCAAAAAAGGTATCGAAAATATCGCCAAAATCACCAAAGCCGCCACTGAAGCCACCGCCGCCAAAACCGCCGAAACCTCCAAAGCCGCCAGCTCCGCCACCGCCACCGGCAGTGAATGCATCATGGCCGAACTGGTCGTACTGTGCCTTTTTCTGAGGGTCCTTCAGCACGTCATAAGCCTCATTGATTTCCTTCATGTGGGCCTCGGCTTCTTCCTTGTTGTCCAGATTGCGGTCCGGGTGATATTTAATCGCCATCTTGCGATAGGCTTTCTTGATTTCATCATCAGAGGCACCCTTTTTTAAGCCCAGGACCTCATAATAATCACGCTTTTCGCTCATCTATCTCACCTTTACCTGTTTTATTATCACACGAAAATATGAGCTGCCACCTTGGTGCAGTGACTTGATAGACCACACGCGGGCAGCAGCCCATACAGACTTCAACTAATTATTTGCTTTCAGTAAACTCTGCATCGATTACATCGTCATCTTTCTTGCCAGCGGACTGCTGTGCACCTGCATCCTGCTGGGCACCGGCTGCCTGCTGAGCCTGCTGTGCCTGCTGATAAGCAGCAGCGCTGATAGCATGGAGAGGCTCCTGCAGTGCCTCGGTAGCTGCCTTGATGGCATCGGTATCAGTGCCCTTAAGGGCCTCCTTAACCTTCTCAATAGCAGCCTTTGCCTTGTCAACCTGAGTTGCATCTGCCTTGTCGCCCATCTCCTTGATGAGCTTCTCAGCCTGATAAACCATAGAATCAGCATTGTTGCGGATTTCGATTTTTTCCTTCTGAGCCTTGTCCTCTGCTGCGTGAGCCTCGGCTTCCTTAACCATGCGGTCAATATCATCCTTGCTCATGCCGCTGTCAGACTGAATGGTGATGTTCTGGGACTTGCCGGTACCCAGATCCTTGGCGGATACATGCACGATACCATTAGAGTCAATATCGAAGGTAACCTCAATCTGAGGCACGCCACGCGGAGCTGGCGGAATATCGGTCAGGCTGAAACGGCCCAAAGTCTTGTTGCTGGCAGCCATCTCGCGCTCGCCCTGCAATACGTGAATCTCAACAGCCGGCTGGTTGTCAGCAGCAGTGGAGAACACCTGGCTCTTGGAAGTAGGGATGGTAGTGTTGCGCTCAATAATCTTGGTGCAGACGCCGCCCAGAGTCTCAATGCCCAGGGACAGCGGGGTAACATCCAGCAGCACAACATCCTTGGTGTTGGTCTCGTCGCCGGACAGGATACCGCCCTGAATAGCTGCACCTACGGATACGCACTCATCAGGGTTGATGCCACGATGCGGCTCCTTGCCCAGATACTTGCGGACAGCCTCCTGAACGGCAGGGATACGGGAAGAACCGCCTACCATCAGGACCTTGGTAATGTCGCTGCCGGAGATGCCTGCATCCTCCATAGCCTTGCGGGTAGGAATCATGGTGCGCTCTACCAGGTCAGCAGTCAGCTCATCGAACTTGGCACGGGTCAGGGTCAGGTCCAGATGCTTAGGGCCGGAAGCGTCAGCAGTGATGAACGGCAGGTTGATGTTGGTGGAAACCATGTTGGAAAGCTCAATCTTGGCCTTCTCAGCTGCCTCAATAACGCGCTGTGCGCTCATCTTGTCTGCGGACAGGTCAATGCCGTTTTCCTTCTTGAACTCATCCACAATCCACTGCATTACTGCATGGTCGAAGTCATCGCCGCCCAGATGGGTATCACCGTTGGTAGCACGAACCTCGAATACGCCATCCTCAATGTCCATGATGGATACATCGAAGGTACCGCCGCCCAGGTCAAATACCAATACAGTCTGAGTCTCGTCCTTGTCAATACCATAAGCCAGGGCAGCAGCAGTCGGCTCGTTGATGATACGGAGCACCTCAAGGCCTGCAATCTGGCCTGCATCCTTGGTAGCCTGGCGCTGGCTGTCGTTGAAGTAAGCAGGAACAGTAATAACTGCCTTGTCAACCTTCTCACCCAGATAAGCCTCTGCATCAGCCTTCAGCTTCTGCAAAATCATGGCAGAAATCTCAGGCGGAGTGTAGCTTTTGCCATCAACGGATACAGTATAGCTCTTTTCACCCATGTGACGCTTGATGGAAGCGATGGTGCGGTCAGGGTTGGACACAGCCTGGCGCTTTGCCAGCTGGCCCACCAGACGCTCGCCGGTCTTGGTGAAGCCAACAACGGACGGGGTAATTCTGCTACCCTCAGGGTTAGTGATTACTGTAGGCTCGCCGCCTTCCATAACGGATACTACAGAGTTGGTAGTACCCAGGTCAATACCAATTACCTTAGACATAATCTATTTCCTCCTTAAAATCAGTCGGCACCACTTGTGCCTTGAAGTGTATCTGCAAATTCTAAAATCATACCTGCCAGCTGCCACAGGGCACACCGGCCTTTATGCCAATGCCTTGCTGCTAGCTGTTTGCCACAACCTGCACCATGGACGGGCGGATGACCTTGCCCTTCACCATGTAGCCCTTCTGCAGCTCCATAGCAATGGACTCATCCTCCAAATCAGGATTTTCCACCCGCATCACCGCCTGATGGAAATTAGGGTCAAACTTGGCATCCTTGGTGTCAATCAGCTCCATACCCCTGTTTTTCAGGATTTCTGTCAGCTGGTTGTAAATCATCTCCACACCCTGCTGGAACTTGGCGGCATCAGTTGCCTCCGCAGCCATGGCACGATCGAAGTTGTCCAGCATCGGCAGCAGCTCCTTGATGAAGTCCTGTACCACCATATTGGACAATTCCTCTTTTTCCTGACGGGTACGACGGCGGAAATTCTCAAAATCTGCCTGCAGGCGCTTCATGCGCTCCGCCCCCTCGGCCAGCTGCACCTTCAGTGCCTCAGCCTCGGCAGCAGGATCCTGCTCAGCTTCAGCCTCAGCTTCCTCAGCCCCTGCCTCAGCCTGAGCTTCAGCCCCGGCAGCTGCCTCAGCTGCTGCCTGCGCTTCCTCCTGGCTTACAGCCGCCTCCTCAGCACCGGCGGCGTTTTCAGCCTGTGTCCCGATGTTTTCGGCAGTATCCTTGATTTCCTCATTTTCTAAAGGCATTACCTTTTCACCTCTTTATATATTGTAGATAGGACGAAATCTTTTAAGAAACATCCTACCAGTGCAATCTCTTGATTACCTCGGTCAGGTTATTGTTCATGTAGTTCAGCAAGGACATGGTGCGCCCGTATTCCATGCGGGTAGGCCCCAGCACCGCCATGGAGCCCAAAAGCTCCCCATCCAGGTGGTAGGTGGCAGTAATGATGCTGCAATCCTTGATGCCGCTGTACTCATTTTCCTGTCCGATAGTAACAGTCAGCCCATCCCCCAGATGAGCCTTCAAAATATCCTTCATCAGCTGGTCCTTCTCCAGCATGATAAGCAGCTCCTTCACCTTGTCCACATTGTGGAACTCCGGCTGCTCCATCATCTCCGTGGTGCCGCCCAAGTAAAGCCGCTCCTTCCGCCGGGAATTCAGTGCCTTGTCAATCAAGGTCATAGCGGACTCATACAGCCCGTTATCGCCAATCTCAGCCTCAATCTGCTTCAGGCTCCCGTTCTGGATAGCCCCCAGGGTATGCCCTGCCAGGCATCCATTGATGACCTTCGCCATCCGCTGAAAATCCTCAAAGGAGCTGCCGGCCGGCATCTCCATGATGCGGTTCTCCACAAAGCCTGCATCCGTCATCAGCACCGCAATCACCCGATGGTCATCCAAGGGCAGGAACTGCATGCAACGGAACGCCGCCTTGGAAATCTGCGGTGCCAGCACCAGGGACACATTCCTTGTCAGCTTGGAGATAATCTTCGCCGTTTCCTGAAAGACCTGATCCAGCTGCTGCACCTTGGCCTTGTACCACTTGTCAATCATGACCTTTTCTGCATCGGTCATAGGCTGTACCGGCAACAGGGAATCCACATAGAGCCGGTAGCCCTTGGAGGAAGGAACCCTGCCGGAGGATGTATGTATGTGCTCCAGATACCCCAGCATTTCCAGGTCAGCCATCTCATTCCTGATGGTTGCAGGGCTCACGCCCAAATCATACTTTCTTGCCAGTGTCCTGGAGCCCACAGGCTCCGCCGAGGATATATAATCCTGGATGACAGCCTGAAGGATACGCTGCTTTCTTTCATCCAGCATTTGCAACCCTCCTCTTGTTAGCACTCAAATCTAGTGAGTGCTAACTCATGAACATAATATACCGCTTATTTGTCAAAATGTCAATAAGTCAAAATAAAAATTTTACTTTTCCCAAAACAATTTTATTCTGCCAGATTGCCCCACAGCTTTCTCAGGCCAATCCTTCCCCATAGAAAGCTCAATCATCCGAAAGCAGAAATTCCCCAAAGACCTGATTGCCGTACTTCATGCCGAGAGGGGACAGATATATCCGCTCCCTGTCCACCATCAGCAGCCCCTTTTCCACCAGCCTGCGAATCTGTTCGCCATAAAGCTCATGCACATCCCTGCCAAAAACAGCTGCAAACCTCCTGACGGATATACCGGCTGCCGTGCGCAGGGCCAGGAAGCAGAATTCCTCCATATGTGCCTTTTCCGTCACCTTTTCCTCTACATGGCACATGGCATTGCCCTGAAAGACTTCCTCCATGTATACCTCTATCCTGGCAGGGTTCTGATAGCGGCAGTCACCCCAGTAGCTGTGAGCCCCGGAGCCAAAACCAAGATAAGGAACATCGTGCCAATAGGAAAAATTGTGCCTGCTTTCATAGCCAGGCAAAGCAAAGTTGGAAATCTCATAACGCTGATAGCCCCGCCCCGGCAGAGAGCCAGCAATATAATCATACATTTTCTCTGTCAGTTCATCAGGCGGCAAACCAAGCCGTCCCTGCTCCTGCATTTTGGCAAAGGCAGTCCCTGCCTCCAGCTGCAGCCCATAAATGGAAATATGATGCACCCCAAAAGCCAGTGCCATTTCTACTGACTCCTGCAAAATTTCCATATCCTGCCCCGGCAGTCCGTACATCAGGTCCACGCTGATATTGCCAAAGCCTGCATCCTGGACTTCCGCCACCGCCTCTGCCGCTTCCTGCCCACTGTGAATGCGCCCGATTGCCTTCAGGCAGCCATCATCAAAGGACTGCACCCCCAGGCTGAGCCTGCTGATGCCAAAGCTACGCAGCAGCCGCAGCTTTTCCCTGTCCACGGTGCCAGGATTTGCCTCTATTGTAACCTCCCCGGCATACTCCAAATCAATATGCTTTTGCAGGAGATAAAACACATCTAACAGAGCCGCGGTCTCCAAAACCGTTGGCGTTCCGCCCCCGATATACAGCGTCCTCGGTGCCAGCTTCCCATCACTGCCAAATACCGCCTCGCCCCTATCAGACAGCCTCTGCCGCACCTGGCCCATTTCCTGCTCCAAGGCTTCCAGATAAGGGGGTATCATCCTTTCCTTCCCGGCAAAAGAAGGAAAATCGCAGTAAAAGCACTTCTGGCGGCAGAAGGGAATATGTATATATATGCCAAAATCCTTCATCAAAGCGTACCTGCCTCCCGATTGCCCAGGCTGATAATAATCGCCTCCAGCTCCACAATATCACCCTGACCTGTTTTCAGGACATAATCAGCCTCAGATAGTGCCAAAAGGGCATTTCTCAGGGCACCTGCCGGAAAGGTTGCCGCCTCCCTGCCGGTTTTTTCCGCAATAAATGGAGGCTGTCCCAGGTGAGTTGCCAGTGCTCTGCCCCGGATGCCCCTTGCCTGCAATTCCTGAGCCAGCCACCAAAGCCGCACTTGCCGCGCCAGCATACCCACAATCAGCACAAAATACACGCCATTTTCCAGCTGCCGCCGGAAAAGCTTCAATGCCTTGGCCGTATTCCTGTCACCGATGGCATTCAGCATGGCAAAGCTGGAAATCTCCGGCACATCGGAAAACACCTGCAAAAGATGCTCCCGGCTGATTTTCCGCTGCCCCGGTCCCATGAACAATGCCAGCTTTTCCAGTTCCTTGCTGAGAAATCCCAGGTTCACCGACTGCATGCTGCTGACAGCCCCCACAAAATACTCATAAGCGTGGCGGTCCATCTCCTTGTTCAGCTCCTGCAGCCTGCCCTGAAGCCAGTCACCGATATTGCTGGCACGGATCGGCTCCGCTTCCATGACCTGCCCGGCACTGCTGATGGCCTTGTAAAGCTTTTTCCGCTTGTCCGCCTTGCCATGCAGCTCAAAAATCACATAGGAAAACTCCGGCAGGTTTTTCAGCAGTGCCAAAAAACGTTCCTCCGCACTGCCCGGCTTCCTGCCGGATTTTTCCTCATCCTCACGCTTTTTATCCTTGAACAAGCCTGCCGCCTTGACTACAATGACATTTTTATCCAAAAAGAAGGGCACTGTCTCGATAGCTTCCATGGTTTCACTCAGGGAAGCCCCTTCCTCCAGTACCTGCACATCCTCCTTCTGATACCCTGTAGGGAAAAAGCACTGCAAAAGCCGTTCCTTCGCCTTTTCGATAAAATAGCTTTCCTCCCCTGCCAGAAGGTACAGATGCCCGGTGCTGCCCTTGCGCAGCCCCGCCATCAGCTCACCATATTTCATCAGGATTCACCTCGCATTATTCTCTACATAGTATACCATACCGATGCAAATCCCCCCAAACATCCGCCATCCCTTTTCTATTATCAATCCCGATAACATTCCACTTTCATGCTTTTGCCATCTGTCCTGAATACAATGGCCCCCTTTTCATCCGTCCGCAAAAGCTCCGCCCCGGTCACATCAGAAATCCGCTGCACAATTTCCTTATGAGGGTGCCCGAAGCTGTTGGCATAGCCGCAGGATATAACCGCCCACCTGGGATTGACCGCCTGCAAAAATGCCTCCGAGCTGGATGTACGGCTGCCGTGATGCCCCACCTTCAGTACCGTGCTCCCCAGCTGCGTCCCCCGCCGCAGCAGCTCCGCTTCCTGCGCCGTCACCAAATCGCCTGTAAACAAAAAACTGGCATTTCCATAACTCACCCTTATAAGATTGGAAAATTCATTGCCCGTTGCCTGAACATTTCCTTCCACAACATCCCTGCGGTCAGGAGAATACAAAATCTCAATCCGCACCCCGTCCAGCTCCATAGAGGTGTTTTCCCTGAGAGGTGCCAGCAGCTTTTCCAGCCTGGCTGCATCTCCCCTGCCAAAGACCTTCAAATACTCACCAGCTCCCTCATGGCCTGTCATCACAGCCTTGACAGGAATTTTGCCCAAAATCCCCCTGACACCTGCCGCATGGTCATCATGGGCATGGGTAAGAAAAATATAATCCAGCTGCCTGACACCATAATGCAAAAGATAGGGCACATCCACCATCCTGCCAATATCATAGCCCCCTTCCCGGACACCGCCAGCATCCACCATAAAGGCATGGCCGTGAGGTGTAATCACCAGCGCGGCATCCCCCTGCCCCACATCAATAAAATGCACCTGCAAATCCCCGGGACGGCACATTTTCCAGCCACCTATGAAAAGCAGCAATACAAGAAGCAGCACCGCTATTTTCTGTTTATCCGTCTTTCCTGCACTCCGCCACTTATCAGGCAAATACAGCATAATCAACTCAACAAGCCCCCTTCTTGCCTGCCCCCGGCAGCCTGAGGGCAACAGAAGCCAGCCCAATGCCCCATAATACATCAGGCATCCCCATATCCCAAAAGACGGCACATAAACCTGGCTGAAGGGCAAGGCCGCCACCAGCCGCGACAATTCATACACAGCTCCCAGGGCCACCCCTGCCCCCATAAAAACCAGCCTGCCAGCAAAGGGCAGCAAGCTTCCGGCAAGGCCTGCCAGCAGCCCCACCACGATAATCAGCTCCACGATAGGCGTGATAACAAGATTTGCCAGCAGCGAGCTGAAGGAAATCACGTTAAAATACCAGGCAATAACCGGCAGGACTGACACCTGCGCTCCTATGGTCACAGCCAGGCTGTCAGCTATAAACACCGGCAGCCTTTTCCTGAAATATCCCCTCAAGACAGGAGCAATATACAAAAGCCCTGCGGTTGCCCCAAAGGACAGCTGAAAACTGATATCGTACAAGAGAGGCGGCGCATAAATCAGCAGCCCCAGCGCCGTAAGCCCCAGGATATGCTGGGCATCCCTCTCCCTGCCCATGGCAAGTGCCAGCAGTGTCAGAAGCCCCATCAGGGCAGAGCGTATCACCGGCGGTATGGCACCTGCCAGCAGGCTATAAAACAAAATGGTGACTGCGGCCAGCCCCGTTGTCACCCTGCCCGGCAGATGCAGCAGCCTGCCAATAATACCTGCCGTTCCTGCCATCAAGGTAATGTGTGAGCCTGACACTGACAGGATATGCACTATCCCCGTAGCCGTAAAAGCCTCCAAAAGCTCCGGCTTGATGCCTTGATAACCGCCAAAGAGCATGGCAAAGATAGCAGCCGCATCCTGCCTGCTCATGGCACGCTCCATGTAATCTAGATAGGCAGCACGCACCCTGGCGGACAGCCTCAGAAGCTGATCATACCAATCACCTTCCTCCTGCTGCAGCTTCAGGCTGTACTTATCCGCTGTCATCCGGGCATGGATGCCCTGGGAAAAATATGTCATTTCCCTGTTCATCCTGCCGGGATTGCCATAATCATGCAGGGCACGCACCGTCCCTGATACAGCAACCCTGTCACCAGCCCTGCCAAAGACCTCCTCACCCCTGCCAGCCTTACCAGCCTCACCAGCTGTGCCACCCTCACCATCCCTGTCAGCCTCACCACTTCCATTAGCCATAGAACTGCCATTGGCATACAGAACCAGCCTGCCGCTGACCTTTTCCTTACCCTGACCGGCAGAAAGCTGCTCCGCCTCCACCACATAGCGGAGCTTCAGCCTGCCATCATCCTCAAAGACCGCCTGGGGAGTTTCCGCCAGCACCCCTGACATCTTTACCTTCTTCCCCTCAAAATGAGAAATATCCCTTGCATCAGGCACTGCCACGACACCATAACGCCCCAGTCCCAATAAAAGCATTGCCACGGCAAAAGCTGCCCAAGTACCTTTGCTGCTTCTCCGCAAAAGAAATACCGCACCAGGAACAGCCATTGCCAGCAGGCACCAGACCACAGATAACTGCTCCCTGCCTATATGCCACACATGCCCTGCCCCTATGCCCATGCACAGAAGCACCAGCAAGCCATTGATAAAGCCCTTCGGATGCTGTCCCATCCCCTTCACCTCACAGCGTTATCTGCTCCTTCAGCTTGGCGAATTTTGCCTTGCCAATGCCCCTGACCTTCTGTAAATCCTCCGGGGACTGAAACATGCCGTTTTCCTCCCGGTATTCCACAATCCGCTGTGCCATGGCAGGTCCTATGCCTTTCAGCTTGGTCAGCTCGTCAGCACTGGCCGTATTGATATTCACCATCGTCCCATCACTGCCAGACGCCCCCTTACTGCCTCCTGCTGCTTTGCTGCCTGATGTCTTCCCTGCCGCTGTTTCCCCCTGCATAGCACCATTTCCACTATATGCTGCTAGCTTCTCAGGCACCCTGATGTGCATACCATCCTTTACCGGCTGCGCCATATTCACTTTGCCCATATCAGCTGTAGACAGCACGCCGCCGCAGCCATTGACAGCATCCGCCACCCTGCCATCAAATGCCACATACACCACTCCCGGCTGCTGCACCTCCCCCGTTACATACACGGCAACCTGCCTCGTATCACATGCATTTTTCCCAGCCTGCTCATCCCCTGCACTCAGTCTGTTATCTGCCAGCAGCTGCACCTCATCGCCATCGTACATCTCCCACATGGTCACTCCGGCTGCCACCGCCATAATCACCAGCAGCACAGCCATGCTGCGCTTGAACATCGGCATCCCAATCATCCCCTTCAAAAACTGCCTTTCGCCCTCCCCTACAAATATAGCATTGCAAAACCCATATTTCAACCGGCGTCATAACCGCCATAATATATATATTGTAAAAACATGAAACCTTCAGTAAATTTCTACACATCTAAGCTTTTATCACATAAAAACTAAAATTTTTCACAAATATTCACTTTTCAGCTTATATAACGGTTAACAGTTACAAGCTTCATCAGCTCCTAGCCCCCAATTTCAGTTTATACAGCGGTTAACAGTAGCAAGTTTCGTCAGCTTCCCGGCTCCCCCTTTTCAGGCTTGCTCGTAAAGTTAGATTAGTTGCTACAGTTT
>JBJDWY010000057.1:0-15315 GCA_051866255.1 Anaerovibrio sp.
CAGCAAAAACCACAGCCCCTAACCTCATGAAGTTCGGGGCGCAGGCAGGAGCCTTTTCCGGCATGGCAACGCCAGAAGCTGGCGAAAGATATGCTGAATACAGCGAGCTGAAGGACAAGGACGGCAACCCTCTGATGAGCAAGAAAGAAGCATGGCACAGGGCACTCCTGGGCGGCAGTGCTAACGCTGCTCTCGAGGTAATGCCTACTTTTGGTGTGCTGGGAAATATGCTGAAGGGCGCGCCTCATGCTTCCAAGGTAATCGGCGAGATTGTCACTGCCAATACTGCCGATATGGGCACCAAGGCTATGGCAGGCACCTTTGCGAAAAAGTACGGCAAGAACGTATTGAAGATAGCAGGTGTGGAGGCTGGCGAGGAAGGCACTCAGGCAATCGCAGATGACCTCCTGATGAACAACATAAAGAATACCTACGGCAGGGCTTATACAGGCAAGGATGGCAAGCTGTACTATACAGGCGATGCCCTCAGTGCCTATGATATTGTTACAGACGGCCTGAAAGCATCCCTGCAGGCATTGCCGTCTTCCTTTATCTTTGGCGTTGCCGGTGGCTTCACTCCTGTGGCTGGCATGGCCGGGCGGTATGCTGCCCGGGCAAGGCATCTGTCTGCCCTGGAAAAGGCTCATGGCGAGCTGGCACGGCAGACCTACACTGGCACCGTCATGGCAGAACAGCTTCAGCAGGCAGTACATGATAGCAGGCTGAAGGACACTGCTCCTGATGTGCAGAGAAAGCTCATCAAGGAAAAGGCTGCCGGTACCGGCTTTGAGACTGTCTATATCGACACGGAGCTTGCCCTGGAAAAAGAGAATGGGCAAAATGATTTGGAAGCGGTGGCAAAAACCATTGGTTTGTCACAGGAAGACTTGCAGACCGCCATTGACACCAAGGGTACTATAGCAGTACCTTTGGAGTGCTTTGCCCAGTCTGAGGCGTCCTCAGAGGTTTTGGAGGCAGCTTCATTCAATCCAGAGGCAGAGCCTATGGCACGTATGCAGAAAAATGCACAGGACGTTATCCGCCGTATGCAGGAGCTGGTGGAGAAGGCTGCTGACCATCAGATAAAGATGGTGGACATTATCTCAAGGGAGCTGTTCCCGGAGGAGACTCAGCAGGCAACAGTGAACCGCGAGCTGGTGCAGGCAGCTATTATTGAAAATCCTGAGAACCCTGCCCTGGGGCTGAAAACCCTCATCGAAAAGTACAGGGCACAAAAGATGGCAATCCTCGAGCCTGCCCTCAAGTTCCTTGACGATACCTCCGGCAACGGCACTGTCATCGTGCCGATTGATGACGAGGGGCATACCGTGCGCCTGTCGGAAAATGCCAAGTGGTATCAGGACTTCTGGAAGGAGTTTGGCAGGAAGCCTACCAAGGCGGAGCTGATTGAAATCGCCGAGGGCATGGTAACTGGCAAGTCCAACATTGAGTATTGGACTATCACCAGCGAGGAAGAAGAGCAGCAGGCAAAGGACATTATGCTGGACATAGCGGAGCTTAACCACAAGCTTCAGCTCCTTGAGAACATCAAGCCAAAGATGCAGGGCATTAATGGCGTTGAGATGCGCCTTACCGAGGGGCTTTCTGCCGAGGCCTACAAGGTGTACAGAATTTTAAATGAGCAATTAAAAAACGCCCCGGGCACAGCCAGCCGAGCAGGGCGTATTAGTGCTATTCTTTTTGCGCGCCATGCCGACATTTTTGCCAAGGCCATGCGCGAGAATGGTGCTGCTGATTATACTGCACTGGACTACCTGAAACAGCATCAGGTTGTGTTCAATCAGGACTTGAATGGCGGTATGAATCAGGATGCCAACAACGAGATTATAAAATACCCGGATAATGCAGCAGAAACATCTGCAAAATTATTTAGCCAGGAAGCTATACCTGTAGAAGCTAATATTGTTGTATCTGAAGACAAAAGAGTTACAGAAGCTGCCGTAAATGCCTTTTCTGAAAAATATCCAAGTGGCATAGAAGTAAATACTCCGATTGGGAAAGTCACCATAAGCAGAAGGGGGATAAGAAACAGCCTTAACCATAAATGTTATCAGGCTAAAATGGACAGTGTACTAAGCCTTGGTGAAGGCGTGAAAAACATGACCTATATAGGCAGTGCAAGAGATTTCGATGGAAAGCCTATAACTAATCATTTTTTTGCTTACCCTATTGAGTACAATAATGAGCGCAGGTATGTACTCTGTAGAATAAAACATGCAGATAGCGGAAGACCTTCATTCTATGTACATGATGTTATCCCAGAGAAAGACATACAAAAAATGAGCCAATCCGTTAAATACGCAGCGCACGTTGATGAATCAACGCGGGACTTGCGGGGATCAGCTCTTTATAGTTATATTTTAACTGAATTTTACAGAAAAGGCAAAGAAAAAAATCAAAATATTTTTAATCAGATGGCAGGGGAGCGTGCAGCTACTAACCTTGACATGGGGCAGGGGGTATTGCTGGCCAAGCTCCGTGAGGCTCAGTCTATGAATGCCACCGAGGAAGAAATTTATAAAAAGACAGGCTGGATTTTGGGTGCCGATGGAAAATGGCGTTTCGAAATTCCAGATAATTTGGATGCCATTGATTATGGCGTACTGCATGAGAATGGCGAAGCAATGCTGTCCGAAGTCTATGACAATCCTAAATTGTACATGGCTTATCCTCAGCTGCAGTATATTCCTGTGACTATGGACAACGACATGGAAAATTCAGCCGGAAGCACCAATGGGCTCCGCATCAGGCTTGCGCCAAAAGCAGGAAAAACCACATTGCTCCATGAAATTCAGCATATTATCCAGCGGTATGAAAACTTTGCCTCTGGCGGGTCCCCTGATACTGTTATAAACAAAATTGAAGACAGGCTGTATTCCCTGAAAAGAGCCATAGAAGATAGCTTCAAAAGCGACACTGGTGACGCTTTTGGGTTGCTTGAAGACTATGATAACGCCAAGCAGGATATGGTCAGGGCTATGCGTAGCAGAAAACGTAGCGAGGCAGCCCAGTTTAAAGGCATAATGCAGGAGCTGAAAGCGAAAATTGCTTATAGCTGCCGTAATCCCGAGGATGTGGATAATGTCATTTCCGCATATTGCGCGCGGAAAAAGCTCAATGACATACTTACTGAGTACAGAAATACTCCGTCTGATGATCGGCCTGCCATGCGCAAAGAATTATATAGGCAGCTTGCTGGCGAGCAGGAGGCAGTAGCCACTGAGAAACGTGCCTTATCCACTGATGGCCAGGCTATGCCAAGACCACATGGATATGATGCCGTTGTAGTCTTCGATAAAAAGAGTATGGCGTTTAGCACCAAAAACGACACTGGTGGCGGTTTTTCTATACCAAAATCTTCTATACACATCCCTGCTGAACAACTAACTGTCAGGGGAGCAACATTTAAGGGGTTGATAGCAGAATTTTCAGCAATGTATCCAAAGGGGATTAATATAACCACTGCCATAGGTGATGTAAAAATATCTAAAAAATCAATAAAAGATAGCTTGTCACATGGTTTCTCCCAGAAAAAAATTGCGGTTATACCAACACTGGAACAAGGCATCAAGCAGGCTGAACATGTACTTTCGTTGCAGGATTATGATGACAACAGAAAAACAAACCACTTCTTTGTATATACGGTAAACATAGGCGAAGAAGAAAATTTTGTGCTTTGCAGAGTAATTGAGCAAAATAATCAGAGAAGATTATATGTGCATGAAGTTGCCAGCCGAAAAGAAATTAAAAAAATAAGCGATTCCCTTCATGCTCGGGCTGCTGCTGATAAGCAGGAGGTCCCGAGAGGAATCGCTCTTTATGCTTCTATTTTATCAGATTACGTGGCAAAAGTCGACAACCAATTTGGCGAAAAAGCAGAAATATTTAACCAGGGAGTACGCGGCCAGTCTGCTCCTTTAAGCACAGGCGGATATATCATGTCGCTGCTCCAAACGGCAGATGAGTCTACCTTCCTGCACGAGAGCGGGCATCTTTTCCTGTGGGATTTGGAGCAGCTTGCTGGTTTTGGCGGCCAGTATGCAGAAGATTGGCGCGTTGTGCAGGAGTGGACATCCTATAAGAAAGGGGCGGAAAACCTCTACAAGGGCACGCCTTTCGAAAAGGAATTTGCCACCCTTGCCCAGAATATCCGGGCGGCCGAAGAAGCAGGTGATGTGAACACGGCAGACAGCCTGAAGCGCAGGTGGATGCATGAGAGGTTTGCCCGCGGCTTTGAGATGTACTTGAAGCAGGGCAAGGCCCCAAGCAAGAGCCTGCAATCCGTCTTCCGCAAATTCAAGCAGTTCTTGCAAACTATCTACATTGCGTTTGCTGGGGAAGGAGTACGTGCTAATCCTACTGTGGAGCGCGTCATGGCCCGCATGATTGCCTCTGATGATGAGATAGAGGCAGCAGAGCTGGATGACCGCTTCAAGGACATCAGCAAGGCTGGCGGAGAAAAGCTGATGGGTGAAAGCCCACAGGAAACGTATCAGCGTTGGTGGCAGGAAGCAAAAGAGGAAGCGAAAGAAAAACTGATGAAGATTCTCATGCAGGATTTGGAGGAAGAAAAACTCCGCCTCTATGATGAAGCTATCGTCAATGAGCGCTCCCGTATGAGAAAAGAGCTTGAGCAGATGCCTCTTTACCTTGCCCAGAAGATTATCAGCGAAACAGGCAACAAAAACGCTGCCGTGGAGCTGGGCTTCTATGACAGCATCGAGGCCTATGAAGCCGAGCTGAATGAGACACCGTCCCTGGAGCAGGTTCTTGATGATTATATGGCAGAATTTGCCAAGGAGAAGGATAAAGAAATTATACAGGCCAAGGTAAGCGAGGAAAAGGTTGCCGAACTCATTAAGCAGACTCATTACCACAAAAAGCTGATGGCACTGGAAACTGAAATCATGAAGTCCAAGGAGGAAGCTGTCAATAAAATCAACGCCAAGGCAAGGAATGCCATGGATGAGCTTGATGCAACAATCCAATCCCTGCCGGAGGATATTGACATTCAGCTGGAGAAAAAGACGGACAAGAACATCAAGAAGGTTATCGACGCCATCAACAAGCTCCGCTTCTCTACCCGCTGGACTCCTGACGAGCTGGCCAGGATAGACGATATTATTCATTCTGCCACCAAGCAGGAAATGCTCCAGGCACTGAAAGAGTTTACAAAGCAGGCAGGTGAGTGGAAGAAAAACCTCAAGGCTGTCCAGGAAGCATTCAATGGCCGTATGAAGATGATGAAGAAGATGGCGGAGCAGGACCTTGCCGGGCGGAGCATTGCTGAAGCTTGCAGCTACAATACCTATGTGACAAGGGAAAAGAAGGCTGCCAAGCTGGTGGACAAGATGGTGCGCATCGGCAAGTGGGATGTTGCCATGGTGCAGCAGGAGGCACGCTTTACCTCGGCTGCCCTGGCTGATGCCGCCAAGAAAAATCAGGAGCATGTGAACAAGCTCCTGAACACCATAGAAAAACAGCTGAAGGCGCGTACTGTGAAGCTACCAAAAGAGGAAAGATACTGGCACCGCCAGCTTGCATACCTCCTGCATCTCATCCCGGATGCGCCGGAACGCCCAGAGGATTGCCCTGACCTGAAGGACATATTCAACGGGCTTAACGAGTCTCTTGACATAGAGTTTGATATTGGCAAGGTCTATGACATAGTGACTCAGGAAAGCTTCACCGGCTACCGCTCCCTGACCATTGCCCAGCTGGAGGAAATGGTGGATATGATGACTGTCCTCTACAAGACCGGCCGGGATAAATTCAAGATGAAGTCCTTTGACGGCATGTTAATCTCTGATGTTGTAGATGAGATACTTGAGGATATTCATAACAACACAGGCAAGCTCCCATCCGTTGAGACAAAGGCTGTCATGGACGATAAGGGCGGCATCGGCTACAGCGACCTGCTGGCAAAGATTCCTGGCTTTGGCGAAAGCCTCAGCCAGCTGGGGCAGCAGTATGAGCTGTCCATGCTGCGCCCTGAAACCTTGCTGAAAATCCTCGGCAAGAGTGCCCACAAGTACATCATGGGGCTTTATGACAAGGCTGCTGTTGACGAGGGCAGGCGCATGGCTGAGGCCATAGCGGAGCTCAGTAAAATCATGAGCGTATATTCCCAGAAAGAAAAGAAGGAGATGAAAAAGAAAAAGTATAAGCTGGAAACCGGCTATGGCATGGAGGATTTCTCCAAAGAGAATATCCTCTGCATGGCTCTGAATTACGGCAATGAAATCAACTGGCTCCGTCTCTGCAATGGACTGGGGGTAGAGGATGGCAATTACCTGCGTTCCTTCCTGGATGAGAACATGACCAAAAAGGACTGGCTGACCGTGCAGGCCCTGTGGGACCACATCGGCAAGTATTGGAAAGATACAGTCAAAGTGGAGCAGGAGCTGAACGGCGTTACCTTGAAGGGGGTAGAGGCGCGAGGCTTCTGGGTAACTGTTGATGGTGAAGTGCTGAAGCTTCGTGGCGGTTACTATCCTATCGTGTATAACCCGGAAAAATCCACCAAGGCGGCAGAACAGACTGTAGATGAAGCTGCTAAAAGAACTATGAGCGGTGCCCAGGTGCTTGGCACTGGCAGAGGGTTTACTAATGCCAGAAGCGAGGCAAAGAACATAGCGCGCCCACTGGCCTTGCAGCTTGATGTGGTGTCCAGCCATGTGGATCAGGTAATACACAATATTTCTTTCCGCATTGCCTGCCGTGATGTGTACAGGCTTACCCACGATAGCCGTTTTCAGGATGCCGTTATAAGCACTCTTGGCAGAAAAACCCTGGACTCCATTCAGAAATGGGCTGTGGACTGCTGGCGCGTGCTGCCGAATAACAACGGCACGGCAGAAGGATTTTTCAACAAAGTTTTGGCGGGGCTCAGGAGCAATGCTGGCTTTGCTATCATGGGCTTTAACATGTGGGCGACTGTAGAGAATATCACTAATATTTTTCCGATGATGGACCAGGTTGGTGCGAAAAATGCCCTTATGTCCATCAGCGACTTCTACACTGACCTCAAGAAAAACCGGGAGCTGATAAACTTATCCCCGTTCATGCGGGAGCGTGCTGACAGCATGGACAGGGATATTCGCTCTGTCAAGGCTCCTTTTGAGGGGAGCGGGCCTATATCGGGCTGGCTGAAGCAGTATGCCTATTTTCCACTGGTACTGACGGACAGGATGCTGTCTGAGCCATTGTGGTGCAGGGTATATAAGGCATCTATAGAGAAAAACTTCATTGCCGTGCATGAGGAAAACCAAAGGCAGCTTGCAAGGTTCCGAATTGCCCAGGAGAAGGCGCAGGAACTCAGGGGGCAGATGGCTGACCTGGTAGCAGAAAGGGCGAAGCTCAGAAACTCCCTGCAGGAGGATGAAGAAAACGACGCGCCATACACGCCTGATGCCCTGCGGCATATCACTGCCGCAAAAATCCGCATTGCGGAAATTGAAAGGGCGTTAGAGCCCATGAATAAAGAGCTCTGGGCAGCTGAACGCGACATTGATTTGCTGGAAAATATAGAGGTAAAATCACAAAATGATATACTAGAAGAAGCGAAAGAATTATCTGTGCGTGATGCGGATGCGGCTGTACGCAATGCCTTTGGCTCCGGCAAGACGAAAGACCTTGCTCCTGCCCTCCGGGAAAAGAGCGAGCTGATGAAAATGTTTACCGTATTTATCAGCTACTTCAACACACAGATGAATGCCATAGCCTTGTCCTACTATGGAGGCAAGTTTGCCCGGGAGGATTTGACAGGCCTCCAGAACCTTGGCAGGTGGATGCCCCTTATACGCTCCCTGATGTACAGGATTTTCCTGACGGCACTTGTTGGCAGCCTGTTGAAGATGGCTCTCACTGGCGACGGCGGTGACGAAAAGCACAAGTACCGCAAGGTGAAGGATGCAGAGGGCAATGAGCGTACCGAGGAAATTCCTCTCTTGGAAAGATTCCTGGTGCAGTTCGGCAAGAACCTTGTTTCCACTGCCACCGGCTCCCTGATTGGCATCAGGGAGATAACGGCTGTGCTGAATAACCTTGTCTTTGAGGGCACTGACTATGGCCGCGGGGTTGGCGGTTCACCTATCGCTGTTGCATGTGCTGATAAGGTGCTGAAAGCGTTTAAACTGGCTATGGCGAAGGCTGACAAGGATGCAGAGATTGAGGAGAGTGAGAGAAAGAAGAAAGAGAAATATGCAAAAATGACACCTGCTGCCAGGAAGAAGTTTGACGAGGAACAGAAGTATAAAAAGCCGCCTAAGAGGATAAACTATATAGATGTTTTCAAAGAGTTTGGCGATGCTGTTGTTTCCGCTACGGCTGCCAGGACCGGTGTTACCAATACCATTGCCAATACCGTTTTAACATCGTTACAGTACATGCTTGATGGTGACGGCAGGTATGACGCTACCTGGGAAAACGTTTTATGGTCTGCCTTCTGGAATAAGAAACCTGTGGAGCGGGAGGTGCCGAAGAAACCTGAAGAACCAAAGAAGAAAAAGAAGGGGGCGAAGAAATGATACCTTTGGTTGATACGAACACCATATACATAGGCGATGGCAAGACGAAGATTTTCCCGTTTTCGTTCAAGTACATTGACGTCGCGGATATAAAAGTATCCCTGTACAATATCTCCGAAGACGTCACAGTGAAGCTGTCGAAAGACTACTATGTAGATGAAAACCTCCGGGCGGTGATTTACCCCGGCTATGCTCCCGGGCAGGAGCTGCCGGAGAGTGAACAGCCAGCGATACTGGACAGCAACCACAAGCTGGTCATATATCGTGATACACCCATAACCCAGCTCAATGACCTGGGGGATAAATACCCCCTGGCATTGCTGGAAGGAATGGACGACAAGGCGATACTTATCCTGCAGGAGATTGCTGAAAAGCTGGGGCGCTGCGTGATGGCGGAGATAGGCTCTGCCACCACAGCTGCCGAGATGATACAGCAGATTCATGATGACAGGGTTGCAGCGGATGCATCTGCTGCAGCTGCTGAGATAAGTGAAAAAGAGGCACTGAACAGTCAGCAGGCTGCGCTGAAAAGCGAAATGAATGCAGCTGACAGCGAAAAAAATGCAGAAGCTTATATGCTGGCTGCCCAGTCCAGTGAAGCTGATGCCCAAAATAGTGCTGATGCCGCAGCTAAAAGCACGGATTTGGCGTTAAAATACAGCGACCTGTCCAAAGATTGGGCAGTATCTGCTGCCAGCCCTGATAATCGCGTAGATACCGAGAGCCCGACCATGAAGACTCAGAGCTCAAGGAGCTGGGCAATGTATTCCAGGGATAAAGCTGTAGAGGCCAAGGCGTCCGCCTCTGAGGCTGCCGAGCATGAAACTAATGCCATGTATGCTATGCAGCAATCTCAGGCTGTTGTTGATAATGCCGTAAAGGTTATCCTGGACAATATATCAGCAAAAGACAGGCTGATGGTTGCTACTGAGGATAATGTAGTACAGCCGATGGCACAGGTTATTGATGTAGATGCAGGAGAGATATTTCTCCCTACGCTGGTGTCTATAAGCGAGGCCGTGCCATCCGCTGGCGCAACTGTGTGGTTAAGAGTAAGGAGTGATGTATAATGCCAAAGATGAGAGGTAAATTCAATGTTCTTAAAGATGGCCAGTATGTTGAGATTTTAGTGGAGCAGGCCGAAAAAGACGCCGATGGAAATGTTATTTCAGAAGTTTATGCCAAAAAAGATGACATAGCCAATGGTCTTATCATAGCCCTAAAAGCTTCTGAATTGGAAAAAGCTTTCGGGATTACTGTAGCTGACCACGATGAAACTAATGCTGGAGAAAAAAGCCCTGTAGATGGTTCCTCGGATGTGGTACTGAAACTGCCTGCCACCATAAAGGCCGATTTATCCGGCAATGCAGACACAGCATCCAAGCTTGAGAGCTCTTTTTCACTGCAAATCAGTGACTACAGCGATATTAATTCTGGGACTGCTGAAGATATTGACGGCAGCAAGAGCATCAAGCTGCATCTTCCTGAAACAATGGAAGCGGATATCACCGGCAACTCCGGCTCCGCTGATAAGCTGAAGACTGCACGCAATGTAACTCTTACGGGTGATATTACTGGTTCCGCATCTTTTGATGGCACGGGCGATGTAACTATAGAAACTACGGCGGAAGCTCTTACTCTTATCGGAGCATCCGGCCTGTATCATAACGGCATCTACCGTGGGAAAAATCTTGGTGCTATCACATCTGTTGAAGAAATGAATGCATTTATCGTGAATCACGAGGTGGCAGAGGGCATGTTCACCGACCTGTATGTTGGCGATTATTTGACCATTCAGGACGGCACATACAACAAGGAATGGGAGATAGCTGGCTTTGATTGCTATATCCATAAAGGCGATACAGAGTTCACAGCTCATCATGTCTGCCTGATTCCCAAAACGAATCTGACTACAAGCTACATGAACAGCACCGACACCACGGCAGGCGGTTTTACTGGCAGCTATATGTACAAGACTGTCCTCCCGGCAGTAAACAGCAAGCTTGCATCTGTGCTGGGCACGCATCTCCTGACGCGCCGTGCATTGCTGAGCAACACCGTTAATACCAATCTGTCCTCCGGGGCTGGTGCTGGCTGGATGGGATGCGCTACTGATTGGACATGGTATGATGTGAAAGCTTGCTTAATGAGTGAAGTTGCCGTGTATGGCAGTAAAGTATTTAGCTCAAGTTTTTTCGATATCGGCGAGGATTGCGAGAGGCTGCCGATATTCCACTTCAAAGGACACTCTCACTCTAGAGAATGGTTCTGGCTGAAGGCCGTGGCGTCTTCGGCTCTCTTCGCTCGCGCGAGCTACGGTGGTGATGCGGCCAACGGCGCGGCATCGGCCGCCGTCGGGGGCGTGCGCCCGCTTATTTGTGTCGGCTAACGACACTAGCTTGGAACAGGCGCGGCCTTGTTGCCGCGCCATATGACTAAGATTATGAGGTGAGAAAATGTCAGTACCTTTAGGGAAAAGAACTGAATCCAAGGTGGAGTTCCTGCATCTGATGGGTAAAATACAGAAAAATCTAACACTGTTGCTCATCAGGGATTTGGGGATAAAGCCTGTGCAAAGAAAGCTGAAGACTTTCGTCCATAGTGCGAAAATGTCTCAGGAAGACAGTAACGCATTTATGGAATTATGCAGCAAATATCACATTGATGTGGAAGCTGAATGGCCACTTTGGCTGGTGGAGCACTACAGGAATAAGATACTCATGATTCTGGATAGCATGGAGGAACATATTGTGACGGCCAACACAATATACCCTACATCATCTGAGTATGAATACTGGCATAACCTCAGGCGGAGGTATCAGAAACTGGCCCAGGCAGACTGCTATAAGCTGTTGCGAGCAATGCAGGATATGTGCTTCGTACTGCCGGTAGACAAAGAGAAGCTGATGCCGTACATTGAACTTATTAGCAAAGAAATGGAAGCTATCAAAGCATGGCAGAAGCGGACAAACGGCCAGTATCGCCAGCATATCAATAATAACAATTAACTGTATCAGGTTTGCTTCCGACGTGGCGTCTTCGGCTAACTTCGCTAACGCGAACAACAATGGTAATGCGAACAACAACACGGCATCGGCCGCCGCCGGGGGCGTGCGCCCGATTATCATCATGCCAATATGCAGCCTGTTATGTTGCTGCCGGTTATGCAAGATAAGGGGAAGCCGACCTGTTTCGATAATGAAACGAAAGCTGATACATAGATGCAGCCTGCTACGGCAGCTGCTGCTATCTACTATGTAAGGAGCAAATTATATGTCAACGAAAGATGTTTATAATGCCAATAATTTATGGGACGGCTACTTAAAAGCCAGGGAAGATGTGGAGTGGAAAGAATCCGTGCAGAAGTATGAGGCCAACCTGTTGCTGAATATCTACAGGACCAGGCAAAGCATCATAGATGGCACATACACTCAGAAGCCCATGACTGAATTCAAATTATGCGAAAGGGGGCATGTGAGACAGATAAAAGCACAGCATGTTTCGGATCGGGTTGTACAGCGTTCGTTCAATGATAACGTGCTGATACCCAGGACGCGTCCTAAGCTGATATACGATAACGGTGCCAGCCTGAAAAATAAAGGCTTGGATTTTGGGCGCAGGAGGTTTGAAGCGCACTTGAGAAAAGCTGCCAGGCAGTATGGAACCGATGCCTATATATTGACCATGGATTTCACGAAATACTATGACAATATTCAGCATGATAAACTTCTTGAGATGTATCGCAACGTGCTGGAGGCTGATGAATATGCATTCTTCAAGCAGATAGTGCACGACTTCAGGATAGACGTGTCGTACATGACAGATGAAGAATATTCAAATTGCATGGATGTGGTTTTTAACGCCATAGAACATGCCAAAATTTCGGAAGCACTCAAAACAGGTGCAAAGTATATGGATAAATCGCTGGGCATAGGCAGTCAATCGTCGCAGATATCCGGCATATACTATCCCCACAGAATTGATAATTATTGCAAGACTGTACGCGGCATAAAATTTTATGGCAGGTATATGGATGATACTTACATCATAATGCGCGATAAGAACGAGCTTATGGCAGTGTATTCTGATATACAAAGCATGTGCAGCGAACTGGGCATATTCATCAACAAGAAAAAGACACGCATAAGACGTATTACTGGCTGGATAACATGGCTGAAGATAAATTATAAGCTGAAGCCGTCCGGAGGCATTATACGAAAGGTACACAGCAGCACCTTCCGCCGTGAACGTCGGAAGATAAAACAGCTCCACAGACTATATCTTCACGGCAAAATAACCTATAACCACGCGCTGGAGTGCTATAAGTCATGGCGCGGTACATACAAGCGCTATGATAGTGGTACCAAACTGAAGAAACTAGATGAGCACTTTAAAAAGTTATTTAGGGAGGAAAAGAACAATGGATGAGAAAAATGAAAAAATTCGCCAGCTGAAGCAGGAAATTATCAACTATGAGGCCAGATTATCTGCTAACACAAGTGATATTGGAGACTATCGCATCATTAAATGCTATGAAGCTGCCCTTGCAAAGAAGGAATCGCCATATGACATTGACGCCTTAATTGCAGAGAGACAGGGGGTGCGCGACAAGATTAACGAATTAGAAGCGGAAATTGAGGCACTTGAGGCGGAAAACGGGTAAACGGAGGTTGATACGGCGTGGATAAAATATTTTGCTTTATGCGTGACTTTTTGCCAGCGTGGCCCGGGGCAGTGGTAGGCGGGATTAGCTCTGTGGTGGGAGTGTGCATCACACATCTCTATGGTGGCTGGTCATTGAATCTTGAGTACCTGCTGATAGCTATGGTGATTGACTATGTTACTGGGGTGGCAGCATCATTCTTTAGCCCGGAGCTGTCACTGGATAGCCGTGTTGGGTTCAAGGGCATTGTCAAGAAAGTGCTGATATTGCTTATGGTGGCCATGGGGCATATCGTTGATGGCGTAATAGGCACGGAGCTTGTTATGCCGATGGTGCTGTGGTTCTATCTGGCAAATGAGTGCCTGTCCATTACTGAGAATGTGGCCAACGCAGGAGTGCCAATCCCAAAGAGGTTAAAGTCTACATTGAGGCAGGTTAGGGAAGGAAAGGTGAGAAGATGAAAAGAGAAGTAACAATTGATGAGGTTGAGAGCCTGGCGACATCCGCTAGGGAGTCAGTCTGGAACAAGGCGAAAACTGAAGGCAGGGAGCCGAAAATCTACCTGCACTGGACGGCTGGCAATCATACAACTGTGTTTGAGGATTATCATATCAATATTACAGGCGATGGCAGCATCTATGTGACTACGGATGACTTGTCGGAGACCAAAAGCCACACCTGGCGGAGAAATACAGGCTCTGTTGGCATTGCTCTTTGCTGCTGCTATGGCGGTGGTTCTGTCAGCCTTGGCGGCTTTCCGCCGACCGCGAAGCAGATTGAAGTCATGGCACAGGTTATTGACCGTGTTGCCACGGCTCTGTGGCTGACCATTGATAAAAAGCACGTCATGACTCATGGCGAGGCCGCTAACAACGAAGACGGCGGTGTTGGCACTCATAAGCCCTATGCCTGGTGGAATGACGGCTACGGCGACGGAGATACCCGTGGTGACCTTGAGTACCTGGGCACATCCGAGAGCCCGTCTTACAAGCCGTGGGCTGTTGATGGCAGCCGTGGCGGCGATGTACTGAGGGGCAAAGCCAACTGGTACAAGAATCAGCGTGGTGCAAAATAAGATTATGTTCAGGCGGTGTAAAAGCCGCCTGTTTGTTTAAGAAGGTGAGATATATGACGAAGATTGCTGATTTCATCAAAGAGCATATCGTTACTATTGGGCTGATTTTAGCTGTGCTGTTGCTGGCATACAATAACTATCTGCAAAAACAAACCATCAGCAAAGTAACATTCTCTAGCCAGGAGCAAGCGGAGACTGCTGCAGGAGTGCATCAGGCTGCTGCGGATGCAGATGTGAAGCTGGATGCCGGGCAGGAAAAAGAAATAGCCACAGTCATAAAAGAGATACACACTACAGAGCAGGTACCTGTTTATGTTGTACAGACTACTGGAGCAAATCTGAATAATGCAGCTGAAACAGCTAGAGAACGTGCTGAAGCTGATTTTTCGATTATCGCTGACAATGCTCCTGCCAACAATGATAAAACGTCATCTGAAGCCCCCCAGGAATTTGAAACCATTCCTGACAATGCACCTGTGACATTGAACCAATACAATATACAAGCATACAAGAAACACATAAACACAATTGAGTATCAGCCCTGGGAAAATACTATAGGCTATACACACCAATGGAAAATTACTAAAAGCGGGCGATATATTGGAGTCGGAGCCGACTACGATATAGATGACAAGCGTGTTTATGCTAAAGTGGTGTACTCTTGGTAACTTGTGCAAAATGTAACTTCCGATAAAATTTTTGCAAAAAAATTCACCCCTATAATCCGGGATGTGACGTAACCGCTCTAAAACCTGCTAAAGCTAGATATTTACAGGGCTGGCGGGGAATATGGGAAAATAAAAACTTGCAAAAACTTCATTTTTGCAAGTCACTATTTTGGGTAAATTTTGGAACAATACACATACAAAACCTTTATACGCACCGATATTCAAGAACCCTTGCAAAATCAAGGGATTTAAGCAAAAATTATCCGTAGCTATTCCAAGCGATTGGGGGCTTTTAGGTCCGATAAGTATAAATTATCGGATGTAATAGGTTAGTTCGGGTTAGAGCAGGTTTTGAAAAAG
>JBJDWY010000058.1:0-15257 GCA_051866255.1 Anaerovibrio sp.
ATTTGGCTTAAATAATGACTATTCATCTGTTATGCATTAATCAACACGCCCTAATCTGAGGCGGTTTTGTTTTTTTATAGAGGAGGAATTTTGGTATGAAATGGTGCGAGGTCAGCATTCAGACCACCCATGAGGCGGTGGAGCTGATTGCGGAGATTTTTCGTGATCTGGGGGCTGCCGGGGTGGTTATCGAGGATCCGGAGCTGGTTAATGATTATATAACTTCCGGCAAGTGGGATTATACGGATATTCCCATTGCCACGGAGACGGAGATTGTGACGGAAAAGGCATATCTGCCGGTAAATGGGGAGCTGGAGGGCAGGCTGCAGACCTTCCGGCAGGAACTGAAGGCCCTGGAAGGCAGGGGCGTGAATATTGCCCCGGGAACTATTGAGACAAATGAGCTGCAGGACGAGGACTGGTCCGATACCTGGAAGCAGTATTTCCACACGGAAAAGCCCGGGGAAAGGGTGGTTATCAAGCCTACCTGGGAAAGCTATGAGCCGGAGGCGGATGAGGTGGTCATCGAGCTGGACCCTGGCGCTGCCTTTGGTACCGGCACCCATGCCACCACCTCCATGTGCATCCGCCAGCTGGAGAAGCTGGTGAAGCCGGGGATGACCGTCTTTGATGTGGGCACAGGCTCCGGCATCTTGTCCATTATCGCTGCCAAGCTGGGGGCAAAGGAAATTCAGGCGGTGGATTATGATGATTCCGTGCTGAAAATCGTGGAGGAAAACCTGGAACAGAACAAGGTGCAGGATATTGTTTCCGTTGCTCAGAGCGATTTGATGCAGAATATTCACGGCAAGGCACAGCTGGTGATTGCCAATATTATTGCCGATATCATCATCCGCCTCTTTGACCAGCTGGACGAGCATCTTGAGCCGGGGGGCACCCTCTTGACCAGCGGCATTATCGAGGACAGGATTGAGGATGTGCTGGCTGCGGCAGAGGCACATGGGTATGCTGTAGCAGAACGTTTAGAGAGCAAGGGCTGGGCATGCATTACCTTTAGGCGCAAGGCGGATTTGCAGGCGGCTGCCGGAAAGGCGTGAGGTCAGCCCATGCGGAGGATTTTTATCAAGGCCCTTTTGCAGGAGGAGCTGGTGATTACCGGCGGCGATGCCCATCATCTGGGCAGGGTGATGCGGGCGAAGGCCGGTGACCGCATTCTGGTGGCTGATGATGCGGGCAAGGTAGGAGAGTATGAGCTGACCGGCTTTACGGAAAGCTCCGTGTCCATGCGGCTGGTGCAGCAGGTGGAGGAACGGACGGAGTCACCGGTGGAGATTGTGCTTGCCCAGTGCCTGCCCAAGGGGGACAAGCTGGATTTGATTGTCCAGAAGGCCACGGAGCTGGGGGTAAACGTGATTGTGCCCCTGGCCAGCGACAACTGCGTGGTCAGGTATGACGGCAAAAAGGCAAAGGCCAAGCAGGAAAAATGGCAGAAGATAGCCGATGAGGCAGGCAAGCAGTGCGGCAGGAGCCGCCTGCCGGAGGTGCAGCAGGTGCAGCCTTTCAGGGAGTGGCTGAGGGAAGCAGCTGATGAGCGGAGGGATGATACCGCTGTCTGCATGTGCTATGAGAACGAGCTGCAGCAGGGCATGAAGGCTTTTTTGCAGGGGCATAAGGCGGCAAAGAAATTTGTGGTCATCATCGGCCCCGAGGGGGGCTTTTCCCTGGCTGAGGCGGCTCTCGCCAAAGAGCTGGGGATTGCCTCCGTCAGCCTTGGCACGAGAATTTTGCGGGCAGAGACGGCCGCCATCAGCGCGGTGACAGTCATTCAGTATGAGAACGGCGATTTAGGAGGGAGATAGATTTTGGCAAGTGCAGCATTTGTTACCCTTGGCTGCAAGGTGAATCAGTTTGAGACCGAGGTCATGGAAGGGCTTTTCAAGGAGGCCGGCTATGAGATTGTGGAGCATAGCCAGCCGGCAGATGTGTACGTTATCAACACCTGCTCTGTTACCAGCCTGGGCGACAAGAAATCCCGTCAGCTGATTCGCCGTGTCCAAAGGCAGAATCCAGAGGCAATTATCGCCGTGACAGGCTGCTATGCCCAGATTGCCCCGGAGCAGATCAAGGCGATTGAGGGGGTCAGGGTGGTGCTGGGAACGGCCAACCGCCGCCGCATCGTGGAATATGTGGAGCAGGCAATTCTCCAGAACGGCAAAGTCATCGACGGGGTGACGGATATCATGAAGGTGCGGGAGTTTGAGGATATTCCTATTCTGGACATGCCAACCAGGACCAGGGCATTTCTCAAGATACAGGAAGGCTGCACCAATTTCTGCAGCTACTGCATTATTCCCTTCACCCGGGGGCCTTTGCGCTCCCGTCCCTTGGACAGCGTGCGCCGGGAGGCGGAGAAGCTTTTGGCCAACGGCTTCAAGGAAATTGTCTTTACCGGCATCCACTTGGGGGCATACGGCAGGGATTTTAAAGATGGCACCAGCCTGGCGGATGCGGCAAGGGCAGTGCTGGACCTGCCGGGGCTGCGCCGCCTGAGGCTCAGTTCCCTTGAGTCCATCGAGCTTTCCGATGAGCTTCTGGCCCTGCTCCGGGACAATCCGAAGTTCAGCCATCATCTGCACCTGCCCCTGCAGGCAGGCTCTGATGATGTGCTGAAAAGGATGAACCGCCACTATGACCGGGGGGAGTTTTCCAGGCTTTTGGCCAGGGTAAGGGAAGCCGTGCCGGGAGTTTCTGTGTCTACGGATGTGATAGTGGGGTTTCCGGGGGAGACGGAGGAAATGTTTGCGGAGAGCCTTGAGTATATCCGCAGCCTGAAATTCTCCCGGATGCATGTCTTTCCTTATTCGCCCCGTACCGGCACTCCGGCGGCGGAGATGCCCGACCAGGTGCCGGAGCCTGTCAAGAAGGAGCGGGTGCACCGCTTGCAGGCTGTGGCAGGGGAAATGGCACAGGAATACTGCCGGTCCTATCTGGGCACCACCCAGAGGGTGCTGCTGGAAACCGACACGGATGGTGAGAAGGACGGCCTGACGGACACCTATATCCGTGTTTATACCAATGATGAGGCAGAATTGGGAGAAATTTACGATGTTTGTCTGGAAAGATTGTATAAAGACGGAGTTTATGGTACAATAACAAATACGGCTGATTAATATTATTAATGGCCGAATCAGCTGCAAAATGCTGTCTTGCCGGTTTAAGGACTGGCTGGCAGATGGCATTCGGCAGCAGCAAGAGGCGAGGAGGTGTACAAAATGGCAGATTGTATTTTTTGCAAAATTGCAGCAAAGGAAATTCCGGCTGCTGTGGTCTATGAGGACCAGCTGGTTCTTGCCTTCAAGGATTTGGAGCCCCAGGCACCTTTTCACGCCCTGGTTATTCCCAAGAAGCACATTGAGAGCGTGGGTGCCCTGACTTCTGAGGACAAGGAGCTGGCAGGCCATATCATGTGCGAGGTTATCCCTGCAATTGCCAAGGAGAACAAGCTGGCTAAGGGCTTCCGGGTGGTAGCCAATACCGGCGAGGAAGGTGGTCAGACCGTGAAGCACCTGCATTTTCATGTGCTGGGCGGCCGTTCCATGCAGTGGCCACCGGGTTAATTTGGTGTTGACAACATATACCTGATTTTGATATAATAATCGGGTGTAGTTGAAAAATACACTCCCAAGTCAATTGGAGGGGGGGAAAAATAGATGGCAAACGAGATTAAGGTTGGTAAGAATGAGACCATTGATAGCGCTCTCCGCAGGTTCAAGCGTATGAGCCAGAAGGCTGGTACCTTGGCTGAGGTAAGGAAGCGCGAGCACTATGAGAAGCCAAGTGTACGCCGCAAGAAGAAGTCTGAGGCAGCACGTAAGCGCAAGTTCCGTGCATAATAGCTTTTTAGCCTTTGGCTAGTCTGTGACGAGTGCAGATATGAATAATAAAGCCGCAGCTGTAGCAGCTGCGGCTTTTAATTTCCCTGTTTTTCAGGCTGTATATTATAATGTAGTGAAAATCAAACTTGCCTTGCCGCTGAGCTGATAATCACCCATATTGCCCGGCAGGAATACGGTCTGACCAGCAGGCATGTTTAGCAGGGTATCACCGGCGGTCAGGGTGAGGCTGCCCTCCAGCACGGTGAAGGTCTGGAAGGATTCGTTGCCCACGGTCAGGCTGGCAGTGCCGTCAACCTTTACCCCGTAGGTGGTGAAATAGTCGCAGGTTGCCAGAAGCTCTCCCTGGCAGTCAGGGGAAAGGGAGACGATTTCCTTCTCATCTTTTAAAGGCAGCGGCTCCAGGGAGCACACCTCGGAGCCCTGCTTTACATGGAGCTGCCGTGGCTTGCCGTCATTGCCCAGCCTGCCGTAGTCGTAGAGGCGGTAGGTGGTGTTGGAGTTCTGCTGCACCTCTGCCAGCAGGATGCCCTTGCCGATGGCGTGGATGGTACCGGCAGGAATGAAGAAAACATCGCCCTTCTTTACCGGCGCATGGTGGCAGATGTCAGTGATGGTGCCATTTTGCAGGCTGTCAGCCAGCTCCTGGGCGGTGATTTTCTTCTCTACGCCATAGAGAAGCTCCGCTCCCGGCTCTGCCTCGATGACATACCACATCTCGGTCTTGCCGTATTCGCCCTCGTTTTTCAGGGCGTATTCGTTGTCAGGGTGAACCTGCACGGACAGGTTGTCCTTGGCATCGATGAGCTTGATCATGATAGGGAAGTTCTCAAAGGCCTGTGCCTTGCTGCCCAGGATGCCTTTGCCCTGCTCGTCAATATACTGGGTCAGGGTCTTGCCCTGTGCCTCGCCGTTGGCGATGATGCTTGGCCCGTCCTGATGGCAGGACAGCTCCCAGCTCTCAGCCAGCTTGTCGGCAGAGGATACCTTGCTGTATTTTTCCCGGAGCTTGGTGCCGCCCCAGATGTAATCCTTTACAGGTGCCTGCATTAATAATGGGTAAGACATAGTTGCTTCTTCCTTTCTTTTAGATGAAATAAAAATTCATATCCTTATTATAAATAAAACATATCCTATTGTCAAAGCATATCTTGTTTGACATAACTTTTTCTTGTTTTTATGAAATAGTGCAAAAATTCTCGAAAAAGTTCAAAAAACCAAAAATGTACAATAAAGGCATAGAATACAAAATAATAGCAAAAACTTTCCGCTTTATGCAATATTGACTATTGAAAAATATTATTATTTCCAATTCAACTAGACTTTCATCCTAAAGAAAATTTATGATATAATATTAATTCAAGTGAAAATATGTAAAAGTTATAATAATAAAATTTTCCTATAAAAATGGTTTATAAATGAGATGAAATATGTTACAATAACCTATGGTTGAAATGAAACAACCAAAACGGCTTTTCTGTCAGAGGGGAGGACTAATATGACAGGGATTATTTTAGCTAGTCATGGTGGACTAGCAGAGGGAGTTAAGCAGTCAGCCGGAATGGTTTTCGGGCCTCAGGAAGACCTGGTTGCAGTTACGCTGCTGCCGGAGGATGGCCCGGACAAGTTCCGTGAGAAGCTTTTGGCTGCTGTAGAGTCTCTTTCCAACAAGGACGAGGTTATTTTCTTAGTGGATTTGCTGGGTGGCACACCATTCAACCAGTCCAGCGCGATTCTGAACGGCCACGAGGACAAGTGGGCTATCGTTACCGGCCTCAGCCTGCCGATGCTGATTACTGCATTGGGCGAGCGCATGGGTGACGAGAACATTTCTGCTCATGACATGGCAAAGAACATTCTTGGCCCATCCCGTGAGGGCGTTACCGTAATGCCTGAGTCTCTGGAGCCTGCTCCTGCTGTTGCGGCAGCTGCTGCACCACAGGCTATGGATGCAATTCCTGAGGGCACTGTGCTGGGCGACGGCCACATCAAGTATGTGCTGGCCCGTGTTGACTCACGTCTGCTCCACGGCCAGGTGGCAACCAGCTGGACCAAGAGCGTAAAGCCTGACCGCATCATCGTTGTATCCGATGCTGTTGCAAAGGACGAGCTGCGCAAGGGCCTGATTACCAAGGCTGCGCCTCCGGGTGTAAAGGCGCATGTTGTTCCTTTGAAGAAGATTATCGAGGTGGAGAAGGATCCTCGCTTTGGCGCAACCAAGGCTATGCTTCTTTTCGAGAATCCTCAGGATGCCCTGGCTGTTATCAAGGCAGGCGTATCCATCAAGCAGCTGAATATTGGCTCCATGGCTCATTCCGTGGGCAAGGTTCTGGTAAACAAGGTTATTTCCATGGATCAGAAGGATGTTGATACCTTCAAGGAGCTGAAGAAGCTGGGCATTTCCTTCGACGTGCGCAAGGTGCCTGCTGATGCAGCTGACAATCTTGATGCTTTGATCAAGAAGGCAGAGGACGGCCTGAAGTAATTATTTTTCTTAATAGAAATTGTCCAATAAAAGATTTGGAGGTTATATTATGGGTACTCTTACCATAATTGGTATTATTATCGTATCTCTCCTGGCTGGTATGGAGAGCGTAATGGATGAATTTGAATTCCATCAGCCAATCCTGGCTTGCTCCTTGATTGGTATTGTTGCCGGTGATCCTGTTCCATGTATCATTCTGGGCGGTACTCTCCAGATGATTGCACTGGGCTGGGCAAATATCGGTGCTGCTGTTGCTCCTGATGCTGCTTTGGCATCTGTTGCTTCCGCTATTATCCTCATTCAGGGTGGTCAGGGCGTAGCAGGTATCCCTACCGCTATCGGTATTGCTATTCCTCTGGCAGTAGCAGGCTTGTTCACCACCATGATTGTTCGTACTCTGTCCGTGCCTATCGTTCACATGATGGACGGTGCTGCCGAGAAGGGCAGCTTCGCTGCTATCGAGTTCTGGCAGATTGTTGCCGTGCTCATGCAGGGCGCCCGTATCGCTATTCCTGCTGTTGCTCTCTGCTTCATTCCTGCAGAGGTTGTACAGGCAGGCCTGCAGTCCATTCCTGAGTGGCTGACCACCGGTATGGCTATCGGCGGCGGCATGGTTGTTGCCGTAGGTTATGCTATGGTTATCAACATGATTGCCAACAAGGAGACCTGGGCATTCCTTATCCTGGGCTTCTGCGTGGCTGCACTGACTGAAATCACCCTTATCTCCCTGGGTGCTATCGCTATGGCTATGGTTATGATTTACCTCCACCTGTCCGAGAACGGTGGCGGCAATGGCGGCTCCGGCAATGGCGGCAGCAAGGACCCTATCGGCGATATTCTGGATGATTATTGATTGAGAAAGTGGTGATTGACATGGCAGATAACAAGATTACTCTTAGCAAGTCTGACCGTTTCATGGTTTGCTTGCGTTCAACATTTTGGCAGGCTTCCTGGAACTATGAGCGTATGCAGAACGGTGGTTATGCATTTGCAATGATTCCAGCCATCAAGAAGCTGTATAAGGAAAAGGCTGATCAGATTGCCGCTTTGAAGCGTCACATGGAGTTCTTCAACACTCATCCATATGTTGCTTCCCCAATCGTAGGCGTTACCCTGGCTCTGGAGCAGGAGAAGGCCAACGGCGCTGCTGTTGACGATGCTGCTATTCAGGGTGTTAAGGTTGGTATGATGGGTCCTCTGGCCGGTATCGGTGACCCTGTATTCTGGTTCACCCTGCGTCCTATCCTGGGGGCAATGTGTGCTTCCATCGCTATGGACGGCAACATGCTTGGCCCAATCATGTTCTTCCTTCTGTGGAACATTCTCCGTTTTGGTTTCATGTGGTATACTCAGGAATTCGGCTACAAGGTTGGCAGCCAGATTACTGAGAACCTGTCCGGCAACCTGCTGACCAACATCACCCGCGGTGCTTCCATCCTGGGTATGTTCGTGCTTGGTGCTTTGGTACAGAGGTGGGTAAGCATTAAGTTTGCCCCTGTTGTTTCCAGCATTCAGCTCAGCAAGGGCGCTTACATCGAGTGGGATCAGCTCCCTGCTGGCGGCGAGGGCATCAAGACTGCTATTCAGCAGTTCTCCTCCGGCATGGCTCTGGAGCCTGTAAAGGTTACTACCCTGCAGAACAACCTGGATGCTCTTATCCCTGGCCTTGTTCCGCTGCTGCTGACTCTGCTCTGCATGTGGCTGCTGAAGAAGGGTGTTTCCCCGATCATCATCATCCTGGCTCTGTTTGCTGTAGGTATCGGCGCACATCTCATCGGCCTGATGTAATGGGTTGTGCCTGTCGCATGATTTGCTGATTTTAAAGGTCCTGTCACTGGTTTTGGCTGGTGACAGGACCTTTTTGATTTATTCTTTACTGCTCATTTGCAATGTTTATTATTTATCAAGAGTGGTGTCAGCAGGGAAATGGATGCCTGCTGACAGGCGGGCTTTTTCGGCGGTTTCGGCTACTTGCAGGGAGATGGTGAGGTAATGGTCCCGGGCGGCAAAGTCCTTTGCCTGGAAAATATCGGCAAAGTCCTTGAACTCATGGGCCAGGCGGTGGGAATAGGTATTCAGGGCGTAGTGCTCCGGCTCCTGCTTCCTAAGGCACAGATCAACGGAGTTTAGCTCCCCTGGCACACCGTCACAGCGAATCCAGCCCTTTTCCCCCTGGATGGTGCAGCCGCTGGGGCTGTCTGAGTCCTTGGCGCCTATGGCAAGGGCAGGGAAGCTTTCGTATTGCAGCAGGGCGGCCCCTGAGGTATCGATGCCGTTGAAGCCGATGTTGGCGGTGTAGGAAACGGACTTGGGGGCACCCAGCAGCCCGATGATCAGGTTCAGGTTGTAGATGTTGATGTCGTAGAGGGAGCCGCCGGAAAGGTTGATGTCAAAGGCGGGCAGTACCTCTTTTTGCAGGTATTTGTCATAGCGGCTGGAATACTGGGAGTAGTTTGCCTGCACCATGGTAATCCTGCCGATTTGCGGCAGCAGCTCCCGGAGCTTGGCGTAGTTTGGCATGTGCAGCAAAGATACCGCCTCAAAGAGAAAGAGCTTTTTGCTCTGGGCCAGCTCTGCCAGCAGCTTTACTTCCCTCAGATTGGAAGCAAAGGGCTTTTCCACGATGACGTTTTTATTTGCCAGAAGGGCTTCCCGTGTGTAGGAGAAATGGGCGCTGTTTATCAGGCCGATGTAGACGAAATCTATTTCCGGATTTTGGAGAAATGCGGCGTAGTCGGTATAGATGGAGGGGATGCTGTACTGGGCTGCCAGTGCTTCGCCCTTTTCCCGGCTGTGGGGACGGACGAAGATAGCTGTCACCTGTACTTCCTCTACCTCATGCAAGGCAAGAAGAACCTCCTTGACGATGCCGCCGGAACCTGCGATACCTAGTTTCATATGCTTGTGCCTCCTTGTTTTTAGCTTATGTATATATTATACACTAAAGTAATCTGATATGCTTATTGTACAATGAGGAAATTTTTGGTACAATTTTTTTGTTTGCAGGAGGTGTTGTATTTGCAGGAAATATTGAAGGAAGCCCATCGATGGATGGACGAATATATGAAATCCTTTTATTGTGATGACAAGGATATAATGTTTGGCATTCGCATGAAGGAGCAGCACACGGGCTATGTGACCGCCCATGCCAGGGAGCTGGCGCTGTATTTGAAGCTGGATGAGCAGGATGCGGGGCTGGCGGAGCTGACGGGGCTTTTGCACGATGTGGGGCGGTTTCGCCAGTGGCAGCTGTACAAGACCTTTGTGGATGCCCAGTCGGAGGACCATGCAGATTTGGGCGTCAAGGTCATCAGGGAGCTGCCTTTTTTTGGCAAATTGACGGAGGCTGACAGGGAGGTGCTGCTTTTTGCTATCAGCAACCACAACAAGAAGGAAATTCAGCAGACAAATTCTAAGCGGCAGCTTTTGTTTGCCAGGCTCATCAGGGATGCAGACAAGCTGGATATTTTCCGGGTGCTGGCTCCCTATCTGACGGTGGATGAGGATGCCGGGGATAAGTCTGCCGCTATCCAGCGGTTTATGAAGGGGCCAAATGGGGAGGCTACCGGGGAGAAGGGCATCTTTGCCCCCGGGTTCCTGGAGCGGTTCGTCAACGGCCAGCAGGTGGATTACACCATGATTCGCACCAATGAGGACAGGAAGCTGGTGCGCCTCATGTGGGTATATGACGTGAATTTTGCCTGGACCCTGCGGCGCATCAGGGACAAGGGCTACATTGACGCCATCATAGCCAACCTGCCTCAGCTGCCACAGGTGGAGCTGGGTGTGCAGCGGCTGAAAAAATATGTAGCTGAAAAATGTGCAGTTGAAGATGTTGTATGCAGTTAATATACATTACGAGAAAACAATATTAAAGTGTGCAGTATTTTATCTAGATTTATCATACAAATTATGGTATAATAAGCAGGACTAAAGATGATTAATTAAGGAGGCAAATTTCATGCCTGAAATTTTAAATACCACTTCTAATTTTATCCAGAATGAAATAAATAACGATTTGCAGAACGGCCGCTATGGGGAGGGGGTACATACCCGTTTTCCGCCGGAGCCTAACGGCTACCTGCATGTGGGGCATGCCAAGTCCATCTGCCTGAACTTCGGGCTGGCCCAGCAGTATGGGGGCAAGTGCAACCTGCGCTTTGATGATACCAATCCTGTGAAGGAGGATGTGGAGTACGTTGACTCCATTCAGGCGGATGTAAAGTGGCTTGGCTTCAGCTGGGATGACCGCATGTTTTACGCATCAGATTACTTTGGCCAGCTGTATGATTTTGCTGTGCGGCTCATCCAGGCAGGCAAGGCCTACGTGGATGACAGCACGGCGGAGGAAATCCGTGCCATGCGTGGCACCCTTACGGAGGCTGGCAAGGAAAGCCCTTACAGGAACCGCAGTGTTGAGGAAAACATGGATTTGTTCACCCGCATGAAGAACGGCGAGTTCGGCGATGGTGAAAAGGTGCTCCGTGCCAGGATTGACATGGCGTCCCCGAATATCAACATGCGGGACCCTGTCATATACCGCATTGCCCATGCCACCCATCACCGCACCGGGGATGAGTGGTGCATCTATCCGATGTATGACTTTGCTCATCCGCTGTCTGATGCCATTGAGGGGATTTCCCACTCCATCTGTACCTTGGAGTTTGAGGACCACAGGCCTCTGTATGACTGGCTGCTGGAGGCTGTTGGCTTTGATGCGGCTACCCGTCCGCGGCAGATTGAGTTTGCCCGTCTGAACCTCACCAATACTGTCACCAGCAAGCGGAAGCTCCGCCAGCTGGTGGAGGAAGGCTATGTGTCCGGCTGGGATGACCCGAGGATGCCGACTATTTCCGGCCTGCGCCGCCGGGGCTATACCCCTGCCGCCATCCGCGCTTTCTGCCGTGAGGTAGGCGTGGCCAAGGCCAACAGCCTGGTGGATGTGGCTATGCTGGAGCATTGTGTCCGGGATGACCTTAACAATAATGCTGACCGTATTATGGCAGTGCTTCGCCCGCTGAAGGTGGTTATTACCAACTACCCTGAGGGGCAGAAGGAGTACATGCTGGCGGAGAACCATCCTTTCAAGGGCGGTCACCGCTATGTGCCATTTACTCGGGAGCTATATATAGAGCAGGAGGATTTCATGGAGGATGCGCCGAAGAAATTCTTCCGCTTGAAGCCTGATGGGGAGGTGCGCCTGAAGCACGGCTACATCATCAAGTGCGATGAGGTAGTGAAGAATGAGGATGGCAGCATCAAGGAGCTGCACTGCAGCTACGACCCTGAGTCCAAGACCGGCGGCGCCACCGCCAACCGCAAGGTGAAGGGAACTATCCATTGGGTTTCTGCCGAGGATGCAGTCAGGGCAGAGGTCCGTCTCTATGATTATCTCATTGAGACTGACGAAAAGGGAGAGGTACCGGCAGATTTTCTGGCTGCTGTGAACAAGAACTCCCTGGAGGTGCTGCATGACGCCCTCGTTGAGCCGAGCGTCCGCCTGACAGGGGAGGGGACTCATTATCAGTTCCTGCGTCAGGGTTATTATGTGGTGGATAAGGATTCTACCCCTGAGCATCTGGTGTTCAACCGGGTGGTAGGGCTGAAGGATTCCTGGGCGAAGGCAAAGAAGGGGTAAGACATGGCAAAAATTCCCAAGGGGCTGTCTGACAAGGATATGCTGCAGGGCTATGTGGAGCAGGTAACGATGGAATCCCAGTTCCTGGCCGCAGAGGAGGCGGAGGACAAGCGCCGCCGGGCCCGGGCAGGCCTGTCAAAGCCGGAGAAGAATATCGCCCTCACAGGCTTTACGGATGAGCTGGTGGAGGAGCTGGGCAGGAAGCTGCTGGAGCTGAAGATGGAGCTTTTCCGGGACGGCATCAAGAGCTACACCATGAAGGTCAAGAAGGACGGGCAGAGCATTATCATAAGGCCGGTGGAAACCAGGCAGAAGACCGGCGGAAAATCTGTCCGCAAGTGATTTTCAAGGCAGCGTTATTGTACTAATCATGTGCTGTGGCACAAAACCAAGAAAATGCGTTGGGTCGAAGGTAAAAGCGTATTTATAAGAAGGAGGCATAAATTTGTTTGACTCTACTACTATTGCGGTGACAATCTTCATCATCGCTTATGCACTGATTATCTCCGAGAAGGTGCATCGTACTATTGTTGGTATTTTCGGTGCGATGCTCATGATCATGTTTGGCATCCTTTCCCAGGAAACTGCCATTCATCACATTGATTTCAATACCCTCGGTCTTTTGATGGGTATGATGATTATTGTCAACATTACGGCAGAGACGGGATTGTTCAACTTTTTGGCAATCTGGGCTGCCCAGAGGGTAAAGGCACAGCCAATGAAGCTTTTGCTGGCTCTTGCCACCCTGACGGCTGTCTGCTCCGCCCTGCTGGACAATGTTACTACCGTGCTTTTGACCGTACCTGTAACCTTTAGTATTACATCTCAGTTGAAGGTAGATGTTAAGCCGTTCCTGATGGCGCAGATTTTGGCCTCTAACATTGGCGGTACTGCCACCCTGGTAGGGGACCCGCCAAACATCATGATCGGTTCCGCTGTAGGCCTAAGCTTTTTGGATTTCATCCTGAATCTGGCTGCACCGGCTATCGTGATTTTTATCGTGACTACCTTTATCCTGGAGTTCCTCTACGGCAAGGGGCTGCATACCACCCCTGAGCTGCAGGCCCAGGTAATGAAGCTGAAGCCTGCCAAGCAGATTTCTGATCCTGCCCTTCTGAAGCGCTGCCTGTTCGTGCTGGCGCTGACCATGGGACTGTTCGTAGCCCACGGCGCATTGGGGCTGGAGTCTGCTACTGCCGCCATGTTCGGTGCAGGTTTGCTGCTTCTCCTGACCTTTACCCGTGATGAGGAAAAGATTGCCAAGGTTCTCAGCAAGATTGAGTGGCTGGCCATCTTCTTCTTTGCCGGTTTGTTCATTCTGGTTGGTGCTTTGGTAGAGACCGGCGTTATCAAGATGCTGGCTGCTGAGGCTATGACGATTACCGAGGGCTCTGTGGAAGCTACTGCTATCCTGATTCTTTGGATGAGTGCTATCGCTTCTGCTTTCGTGGATAATATCCCGTTTGTGGCCACCATGATTCCGCTGATTAAGGACATGGGGGCTATGGGTATTGCCAACCTGGATCCTCTGTGGTGGTCCTTGGCACTGGGTGCCTGCCTGGGCGGCAATGGTACTCTTATTGGTGCCAGCGCCAACGTGGTGGTTGCTTCTTTGGCAGCTCAGCACGGCCAGCAGATTTCCTTTATCGGGTTTATGAAGGTGGCATTCCCATGTATGATTTTGTCCATCATCATGTCCACTGCCTATGTATATCTTAGATATCTGATGTAATCCACACAAGCTCCGCTTTGCGCCGTTGTGCGAAGCGGAGCTTCTCGTTTTTCTGTTTTTATAAGTCTATACCGCAAGCCTAATCCATTCCCGCAATTGTTCTTTTACGAGATATGCTTTAGACAAACGATATAATGCTTTATTTAAAGAATTTAAGATGCTTAAGCTATTTAAAGGAGGCAATTACATTGTTTGACTCGACATCTATCGCGGTGACAATCTTTATTGTCGCTTATGCGCTGATTATTTCGGAAAAGGTGCATCGCACCATTGTAGGTATCTTTGGTGCCATGCTCATGATTATGTTTGGCATTCTTTCCCAGGAAACAGCTATTCATCATATTGACTTTAATACATTGGGGCTCCTGATGGGCATGATGATTATCGTCAATATTACGGCGGAGACGGGATTGTTTAACTTTCTTGCCATCTGGGCGGCTCAGAAGGTCAAGGCGCAGCCTATGAAGCTGCTGCTGGCCCTTGCCACCCTGACGGCTGTCTGCTCCGCTTTCCTGGATAATGTCACCACCGTGCTGCTGACGGTGCCGGTTACCTTCAGCATCACTTCCCAGCTGAAGGTGGATGTAAAGCCATTCCTGATGGCGCAGATTATGGCATCCAATATCGGCGGCACGGCAACCCTGGTGGGTGATCCGCCAAATATCATGATTGGTTCTGCGGTAGGTCTGAGCTTTATGGACTTTATTGTCAACCTGGCGCCTGTGTCCATCGTGATTTTCATTGTGACTGTGTTCATTCTTGAGGCATTGTACGGCAAGTCCCTGCATACCACGCCGGAGCTGCAGGCTCAGGTCATGAAGCTGAACCCAAGGAAGCAGATTACGGATACCTCCCTCCTGAAGCGCTGCCTGTTTGTGCTGTTCCTGACTATGGGGCTGTTCGTGGCCCATGGTGCCTTGGGATTGGAGTCTGCTACTGCAGCCATGTTCGGTGCAGGTCTTTTGCTGCTGATTACCTTTACCCGTGATGAGGAAAAGATTGCCAAGGTACTGGGCAAGATTGAGTGGCTGGCCATCTTCTTCTTTGCCGGTTTGTTTATACTGGTTGGTGCCCTGGTGGAGACAGGCGTCATCAAGATGCTGGCTGCGGAGGCTATGAAGATTACCGAGGGCTCCGTGGAGGCTACATCTATCCTCATTATCTGGATGAGCGCCATTGCTTCTGCTTTCGTGGATAATATCCCGTTTGTGGCTACCATGATTCCGCTGATTAAGGATATGGGGGCTATGGGCATTACCAACCTGGACCCTCTGTGGTGGTCGCTGGCACTGGGTGCCTGCCTGGGGGGCAATGGTACTTTGATTGGTGCCAGCGCCAATGTGGTTGTGGCTTCACTGGCGGCACAGCACGGGCAGCAGATTTCCTTTATCGGGTTTATGAAGATTGCCTTTCCGTGCATGATTTTGTCTATTGTGATCAGTACAGGGTATGTATATTTGCGCTATCTGATGTAATTTTGGGATTTCAGTTTTTCGTAGTGGTTGATCGTTACTTAGCGCATATACTGATAGAAATAGTTTGGTAGTC
>JBJDWY010000059.1:0-15072 GCA_051866255.1 Anaerovibrio sp.
TAAAATAGATACTGATGCATATTCATGACCTCCTGATGTTACATGGAGCTTGCCATATAAAGCTTGCCATAAGGGTATAATTAATGTACAATATATCATGAGAGGTGTACCAGCACGGTAGGCGGCTAATCCTGCCCCCGAAAGGGGGTGGGGCCTATGACATTGTACGATTTTTTGACACTAGTATTCCTGGTGACGATCTGTATAGTGGCTATCAAGGCATAAGAAAAACCGCCTGTAGCGTCCAAACTTAGGCGGTTCTTCTTGACCACTAATGGGGGCAGCCGTTTTACCGGTATGCCTCTTCCTTATAATCATTATAAGTCATGGATAAGGAAAATGCAAGTTAATTAGCATCAGGCGGGAAAATAAGCCCTGCGTATGATGTTTATTTTTTTAGAGGGAGCAGAAGATATGAAAATAATTGCAGGCCTGGGCAATCCCGGCAGCGAATACGCCAGGACGAAGCACAATGTGGGCTGGATGCTGGTGGATGCCCTGGCAGAAAGGCTGGGGGCTGGTGACTGGCGGCAGCATGAAAAGGGTCTGGTGGCAGAGGCGCGGATTGGCACGGAAAAGGTGCTTTTGGTAAAGCCTCAGACCTATATGAATAACAGCGGTGAATGCATAGGGCCGCTGATGCGCTGGTACAAGCTGGAGCCGGAGGATGTGATTGCTGTCCATGACGATATGGATATTCCGGCAGGCATGGTGCGCATCAGGAAAAAGGGCAGTGCCGGGGGGCATAACGGCATCAAGTCATTGATTGCCCACATGGGCTCGGAGAAGTTCGGCAGGGTGCGGATTGGCGTAGGGCGTCCGCTGCCGGGGTGGAGCGTTATCAATCATGTGCTGGCTCCTTTCAGTGAGGAGGATGTGCCGAAAATCCGGGAAGCTATCGAGTATCTTTTGCCGGCGGTGGAGTGCATTGTCAGTGAGGGCTATGATATGGCTATGAATAAATACAACCCGAAGAAGGCAAAGAAAGAAAAGGAAAGGGGCGAGGTGGAAAATGGCTAAGAAAAAACAGGCTGGCAGGAGAAAGCCTGCTGAGAGCATGGCAGGATGCGAAATCACGGCACTCTACGCAGACGAGAACGGTGAGATTTTTGATGCGCCGGGCATGGGGGCTGTAGGCAGGAGCGGCAGTCAGCTGCGCCCCCTTACCCCGGAGGATCTTATTCCCCTGCCGGAAAGTGCTGACTTGATGTTCCTGCCTGACAGGCAGGCCATGGGCGTTGCCGGGGACGGGGAGATGATGCCCCTCACCGGCAATGCGGTGGCCGCTATCCTGCCTGCCGGTTATACCCGTACCCTGCTGCCGGGCTTTCAGAGGATGGAGGATGCCGGGCAGCTGCCCCTCTACGGCTATACGGCAGTGGCTGTGTACAAAGATGAGCTTTATGCGGCGGCAATCTATACGGATGAAAATCACAAGTGGGACCCGGAAAACTACAACACCCATGACTTGAAGAAGCTGGTCAGGAAGGTGAAGAAGGATTTGCCGGACAATCCCCTGGTGGAGCACCTGGCCAACTGCTCCCTGGAGTGGCACTGCTGCACGGCGGAAAATCTCTTTTACCGCCGCTGGGAGTGCGGTATCCCTACCTCTCCTGTGTGCAACGCCAACTGCTTCGGCTGCATTTCCCTGCAGCCTGCGGAGTGCTGTCCATCACCTCAGAGCCGCATAAAATTCAGGCCAGCTCCGGAGGAAATCGCAGACATCGGCATCTATCATCTGGAATCCGCCCCGGAGGGAATCATCAGCTTCGGCCAGGGCTGCGAAGGGGAGCCGTCCCTGGCTGCGGATAATATCAGCGCAGGCATCAGGCTCATCCGTGCCAGAACCGGCAGGGGACAGATAAATATCAACACCAACGCAGGCTACACCGAGGGTATCAGAAAGATTGTGGATGCGGGCCTTGATACCATGCGTGTCAGCATTATCAGTGCCATTCCGGAGAGTTATGATGCCTATTACAGAAGCAGCTACCAGCTGGCGGATGTGAAGGCCTCCATCCGCTATGCCCTGGACAATGGTATTTATGTGTCTTTGAATATGCTGTATTTTCCAGGGTTCAATGACCGGGAGGAGGAGCTGGCTGCCTGGAAGGAGTTTTTCCGGGAGCTGCCGGTGCAGATGATTCAGGTGCGGAACCTGAATATTGACCCGGATGCTTTTTTGGCGATTATGCCGGAGCAGCAGTCGGAGTGCGTGGGCACAAAGGCGTTTTTGCAGGAGCTTTCCGAGGCTTATCCTCAGCTGGTGATTGGCAGCTTCAGCCATTATGTGGAGAAATAAAATCAGCAAGGCATAAAAAATAGGAAAAAGGTTACAGATTAAAAATTTTTTTCGCAAAAAAAGGATTTTCAGCACTTTGTGTTGAATATATATCACTATAGCAGTATTGAAATCGGAGGGGTATGAAATGGACGAGAGAGACTGGGAAGATTTTAAGGCGAAGCTGAAGCGCAAGACGGAGATTGACCTTGATTTATACAAGGCACCGCAGATGCAGCGGCGTATCATGAATCTGGCACGCCGCAATGGCTACGATAAATACAGTGCTTATTTTGACAAGGTGGTTCAGGACAAGGACGATTTTGCGGCATTTATTGAGTACCTGACCATCAACGTATCGGAGTTTTTCCGCACGCCTGACAAGTTTGCCAAGCTGGAGACGGATGTTATTCCAGACCTTTTGAAGCGGTCCTCCAAGCTGAATATCTGGAGTGCAGGCTGCTCCATCGGGGCGGAGCCTTATTCCCTGGCCATGATTATGAAGGATTTGACGCCGAACCAGCGCCATCGCATCCTGGCATCGGACCTGGATATTGAAATCCTTGCCAAGGCAAAGGCCGGGGTGTATTCGGAGAACGAGATAAAGGCCATGAGCGAGGCACGCAAGAAGAAGTATTTTACCAAGCAGGGGGATAAGTACGCAGTCAGCCCTGAAATCAAGAGCTGCATTGAGTTCAAGCGCCACAACCTGCTGAAGGATAATTTTGAGAGCGGCTTTGATCTGATTTTGTGCCGCAACGTGGTTATCTATTTTACGGAGGAAGCCAAGGATCAGCTGTATGCCAATTTCTTCAAGGCATTGAAGCCGGGCGGCATTCTCTTTGTAGGTGCTACGGAGGCGATTTTGAATTTCCGCAAGCTGGGCTATACCAGTTACCAGCCATTCTTCTATCAGAAGCCGTTATAAGGAGAAGGTATGATGATAGCTAATCCGGCCATTGAGCAGATGAGCAGGGATGACATGTCTGCGCTGCAACTGAAAAAACTGAAAAAGCAAATGCATTGGGCTATGGAAAAAAGTGCTTTCTACTACAAGAAGTTTACCAGCCAGGGTCTGAATGGCGAGTCAATCCAGTCCCTGGAGGATTTGCAGAAGCTGCCCCTGACTACCAGTGAGGAGATAGACGGTACTACCGTGTACAACCTGCTGACTCTGCCCCTGAGTGCCGTGCTGCGGATTTCCCGCATCGGCTTCAGCAAGCCTGTCATCAAGATGTATACCAACGGTGACCTGGCTTATCAGATTGAGATGATGACCAGGGTTATGGTGGCTCAGGGGGTGCATGGTGCTACTGTGGTAGGGCTCTTGGGGGAGGCCTCTGACAGCCGTCTGATGGATGTGCAGTATGCCCTGGAAAACATGGGCGTGACAGTTATTTTGCTGGGCAATAATCAGGAGAGCATCAAGGATTTGATCACTACCTGCCATATTGATGTGCTGGTGAGCGATTTCAAGCAGGTGACACAGCTGGTGGTGATGCTGCAGGCAAGCGGCATTTCGGCGGATGATCTGTTCCTGCCGAAGATTATCTGCATGGAGGAAGGGCTGCAGAACCCGAACCATTATTACATCCAGCAGCGGCTGAAGGCGAAGACAACTACCCTGTACAACTCGCCGGTGATGGGCTGCGGGGGGATTATTTTCCCGTGCAGCGAGGGCAGCGGCTATCATGTGCAGGAGGATTATTTCTATCCTGAGATTTTGGAGTATGGCACTGACAAGCTGATTACGGAGCCCCACAAGGTGGGAGAGCTGGTGCTGACCGCCCTGGCTGCCGAGGCGATGCCGATTTTCCGCTATCGCACCGGGCAGGCTGTGATGCGCCTGGATGACGATTGTCCCTGCGGCAGGACGCTGATGCGGCTGGCCTCCCCTACAGAGTATGCCGGTGTGGTGTGGCAGGCTGTGCAGGAAAAGTGATGCGGCGTTATGCGTGGTGTTGCTTTTGCAGCGTTGTTTGTGATGTTGTGCATGGCGGTTGGTCATGCATGGTGTTCGTGCATGGTGTTTTCGTGAGATGTCTTTTTACGTTAAAAGGAGTGCTGTCACATCAGATGGTCTGGTGTGGCAGCACTCTTTTGGCTTTTATCTTATATATTTTATTTTTTACTATTTATTGTATTATTTATTGTATTATTTATTATACTGGGTTCATTTATTGGCGTGTTTAATTATTATCAGGTGCAGCCGTTATTCGGCGTATTTATTGTATATGCTTGTGGCGGCAGACCTGAGTTTTGCCCGCAGGCTGTCCGGCCTGAGTACCTCTGCATACTGACCGTACTGCAATGCCCAGTAGAGCATTGCCTCCTCGTTGCATTGCAGCTCAATGGTAAGGGAGTCCTCCTGATTTTCCACTATGGTAAAGTCCTTGCCGAACCAGTCGATAATCTCGTCCAGTAGAAATGGCTCAATGCGCAGGGTGATGGAGGTGCCTTTGCCGGAGAACATGTAGATGTGCTCTGCCATGTGCCTGGGCAGGTCGTAGCCATTGGCATATTCCGGCAGGGTGCGCAGTGGCTTTGCCGGGGTATCCTTAAGAATGCATACATCGGTGATTTTGTCCACGCGGTAATGGGAGATGTTGTCATGATGGCTGTGATTGGCAATGAGATAATACCTGCCGTTGTTGGCTACCAGATAATAGGGAGTGACGGTGTATTTGTAGCCGTCAGCCCGCCTGGAGTGCAGCCTGAGGTCCCTGCCGTAGGAATTGTAGGTAAAGCTGATTTGCCGTTTTTCGGCTATGGCATCACTGATACGGTCAATGTTCAGCATGGTCTGGGGATTGTCGTTGTGCTGCAGGGCATGCAGATGGCAGATGTGCTTTACCTTGCCGGGGAAATAGGCATTGCCCAGCTGTTTTAGCTTTTTTATCAGCCTGTCTGCCTGGGGGTGGGAGATGCTTTTGTTGAACAATACGCTGTCTATCAGCATGCGCAGTTCGGCATCATCAAACTCCCGGTCACTAAGGTAATAGCCTGAGCCTGTATGCTCAATGGCATAGCCCAGGTCTCTTAGGGAGTCGATGTTTGCCTTGATGGTTCTGCGGTCATAGTCCATGGCGTATTTGCTTTGCAGTATGCCCAGGATTGCCTGCTGTGTCAGGCAGTGTTCCTCGTCGGTATATTCCCTGAGAATTTTTAAGATCAGGATGTTCAGGCATTTTTTGTCGGTGGGGATAATGTTTTCCAGTTCCATGATGTACCTCCCTGTGTGATGCTTATTGTACAATGTATTATGTTGTAGTCTTTTGCAATTTATAAAGATTCATCTTGCGTTGTTTATGTTATATTATCAGGCTTGATGTACATTTTTTTGCACATCAAAGATGGGATAATGTGATTATAGCATTTTTTTATAATTGAGAAAATTAGGAAATCATGGACTTATGGAAGTGTCGGTTGTATGGCTGATGACAGCCGTGTTATTTGTCAGGAGATGAATTATTATGGAAAATTTTGCTGATTTTATGCAGGCGGAGAATTTTGGTGAAAATGATTTGGAATATGCAGTGGGCAGGCTGCTGGCAGCAAGGAAGCTGACGATTGCCTGTGCTGAGTCCTGCACAGGTGGCTTGCTGTCCGGCAGGCTGACAGCAGTGCCGGGGAGCTCTGATTATGTGATGGGGGGCGTGGTGTCCTATACGAATGAGGTCAAGGTCAGCCATCTGGGAGTTAAACAAGCTACTTTGGATGCTGTGGGGGCGGTAAGCGAGGAAACTGCCGGGGAGATGGCAAAGGGCATACGGCGCGGCATGCACACGGATATTGGCGTGGGCATAACCGGCATTGCCGGTCCGGGTGGTGCTACGGCAAACAAGCCCGTTGGGCTGGTGTATATCTCTGTGTCCGGCTGCAATGGTACGGTGGTTACACGCAATGTTTTTCATGGCAATCGCCAGCAGGTGCGCTGGCAGGCAACGGAAAAAGCCTTGGAGATGGTGTCGGAGTACGTTAAAAGGTTGCAGGATATGGCATAAACGGTAAAATATGTGCAATATAACTAAACGCAGGAGCTGTCTCCTGCGTTATTAATTAATTATGCTTATTTTCCTCATTGTAGAATGGATCAGCAGAGATTTCAAAGGGAAGCTTCTGCTTTTAAGGATATTATATAACAAATGTATTACAATAGCAATAAAATATGCGATATTGATAATATATTATGGACATTGTATAAAAATAGCTTTGGGGGAGTGTTTTTAGGAAATGGAAGATTGATATGAGATGTAGTTTTGCAAAGGAATATGAAAATCGCAGGGTGATAGCAGAAGAAACAGTGAAAATTGTCAAGCAGGGATATTATTTTGTGGATGATGTAAAAGTGGAACTGCCTGATGAAGCAGATTTTAAACAAGTGATTTGCATAAATCCATCCCAATCCGATGATATGTTGATGGATTTCATTGAGAATGACTTAGATGCTTTAGTGCCACCATTGGCTGGAAGGATTAGAATTATCAGTGATGATTCTTTTGCCGCTGCCAAAGATATTGAAGCGTGCCTTGTAATGAATTTTGCCAATGCTTATCATGCAGGTGGCTGTTTTTTAGCCGGGGGTGATGCACAGGAGGAAGCGTTATGCCGTGGAAGTACATTGTATGCCTCTATTGGTAGTGAGCAGGCTGGGGAAATGTATCTGTTTAATCGGAAACATAAACTGCAAATGGAAAGCGATTATATGCTGATTTCGCCTGAGGTTTGCGTGTTCAGGGACAGGGAAGATTATTTTTTATCTAAGCCATTTATGACTTCGGTCGTGACAGTTCCTGCACCTGATCTATATTGGGCTGCGAAAGGTATTCCCATGTATAAAATTGATCAATGTATGCTTATGCGTATTGAAAAAATGCTGGTGGTGGCTGTGAAATATGGGTACAAGTCATTGGTATTAGGGGCTTGGGGATGCGGTGCTTTTGGACATGATGCTGAGCGTGTAGCTGGATATTTCTATGAGCTATTGGTGAAAAGAGAATATAGGAAGTATTTTGAGCAAGTTATTTTTGCTATTGTGGGAAAAGCAGGAGAAGGGAAAAGGATAAAGTTTCAAAATGTATTTGGGGCTGTGATGGAAAAATAATATATTTTCTGTCCTTTTATATGATGGTTGAGTGAACATGTATTTTTGTGGTTTTGCATAATGTACATTTTTTTGCACATTGCCTTTGCTATATTTAATATATATAGGAGTGATATGCAATCAAGATTTATGAAAGCAGGGTTATAAATGCAAGATAAATTCTATAATATTTATGCTGGGATAGATTATGAGCCGGATTATAATAATTGCATAGCATGTAAGAGTGATGGGGTAGAATTTGAAGATTATCTTCTGCTGAGAAAGGGAACAGTATGCCGGAAGATTAAGACAAGCCGTATTACGGGGCATGCGGTATTCTTTGTTGAAGATGCATATTTGGCATCCGCTTTTGCAAAAAATTCCCACATGGAGCAATTCATCAATGGTTTGTATGATAGGCACGAAGTGTTTTTCGCCTGGTATTTGGCACAGACACCGTATCGTTATCATAGAATTTTTGCAGATATGGATGAGATATTGCGAAAAAGAGCTATGAAGGCATTAGCGATTATAACTGCGGCAAAGTATAGTAATCATCCTACTTTAAGCATGTTTTTGCTGCAAAATTTGCCAATGTTTTATAAAAAACTATACGTTGTATATAATAAAGCAAAAAAAGCAGGGAAAAGCATGAACATTTACAGGAATTTGGCGTCAGAGTATGATTTAGCAAGCCTTTCAGTGTTGGAGCTGGGTGAGCTGTATGCTGTCAGGGATTATATCTTTTCTGATATGGTGTTTGATGAAGCAAATGAGTCGTTGTTTTGGTATCTGGCAGTAGAGGATATGGCGATGCTGCAGCCACAGGGGGTGCTTTATCCATATAAAGAGGCGTATGAAGCTAGGGAGCGGCATCTGAAGAAATGGATATGGCCTAAATGGGATGACACCGGTATACCTGCCTGGGAGGAAGCATGGACAATAGATGAGTATAGGATGCTGGTGAAAACAACGGAGAGCAACCGAAAGAGGCAGATAGAATATGTTGCAAGAAGCAAAAACAAGCAGGCGCAATCCTGAGGATATGCCGGACTGCACGCATAGGGGCGTAAATGGAATATTTAATGCATATCTTGCCAAGTATGATGTGTGCCAGGTGGTGCAGGAATATAATCGTGCAGGGGCAGCCGGGGTAAGGCGATACCTGGCTGCGGCAAATGGCGGCATGGAGAAAGAAGCGGTGCAGGGGAATGGCAGCATGTGGGAGGATGTGGCGCAGCGGAATGACGGGGAACAGCTTTTGTCAATTTTTACTCCGGCCTGCCACAAAAGCCAGGTCAGGGAAAAGCTTCAGCTGGTACCGTGCTTTCACAGCTACAGGGTGGCTGGCAATCTTAAATCAGCTGTGCAGTTCAAAATAAGAAAGTGCGGGCAAAAGCGGTTTTATGCTTTGCGGCATCTGCGGAATTTTTTGGTTCAGGCAAAAGCAGGCGCAACTGTCAGGCTGGGCAAGGATTTGGAAATTGACACAGGAAATATGGAAATTGCGGATAGCTTGTCTGATGCCCTATGGGAATGGCTGCTGGAGTCTTTGGAAGAAGAAAATCTCATCTTGCGGGATAGCTCATCGAGGCATTGCGCTGTGAATAGTGAAGCATTTATCTTTAAGGGCAATCAGGCAATGCTTACTCCTGGCCGCTGCCATATTTTCCTGCAACGTATGGGAAATACGCCCTTTGAATTTTGTGCAGATGATGAAAAGCAGGGGCGGATGGTCTGTGTGGCTGAAGGCCTGCCACAGATAGATTTTCGCATCTCGCAGGCAGGAAGCTATGCGGTCATATCCTGCCTCAGTGACAATATTGTGCCTGTTTCAGGCGATTACAGATATATCCTGCAGGATGACAAGGTGTACCATGTGCCGAAGGATTTTGCCTTTCGGGCTGGCAGGGTAATGGAGATATTTAATGGGCAGAATGACTTGCAAATTACGCTGAATGCCTTGGGGGAGTTTCTGCTTACCCAGCTGCCGGAATGGGAAAAGTTTGCCACAGTGGATTTGGATAAAAAGCTGGAGGACATGTATGATACATCTGAGCTACATGTGAAAATCTATTTAAATTATGAAGATGCTGCCGGCTTGGAAGCAAAGGTGCTTTTTGCCTATGGGGATACAGAATTTTATCCTCTTTTGGGGGAGAAATTGCCACTTTCAGCTAGAGGAACAATCCTCGTCAGGGATATGACAAAAGAAAAGGAAATTCGTGATTTGTTCAGGTATTTCAATTTTGAGGTGCAGGACGAAGTGTTTTTGCAAAAGGATGATGAAAAAACTTTTGATTTTTTGAAGCAAGGACTGCCGCTGTTGATGGGGATGACCAATGTTGAGGTGTTTTATGCGGATAGCTTAAAGAAAAAGCCTATTGTGGAGCTTTCAAGGCTGCCAATTGGCGTGAGCCTGAGTGATGGCAATTTGCTGAAGGTCTCCCTGCGCAATCAGAAGTTTAATTTTAATGAATTGATTGGGATATTGAGAGCCTATAAGCTCAAGGAAAGATATTATAAATTATCTGGTGCGTTCCTGGATTTGGAAAATGCTGACTTGGAGTCCCTGGAAGAATTGCTGGATAATTTGCAATTTAATATTTCCCACGAAAGCTTTGTGGAAGTGCCCCTGTCCAAGGCGGTTCTGCTGGAGGATATGGGGCGTGAGGAGGAATGTATTGAACTGACCTGCAGCCGGAGGCTGGAAAGCGTGCTTGACAGCCTGCATCATCCTGAGTGCTTGCAGGCGGAGGTGCCTGAATCGCTCAGGGGCATTTTGCGTGAGTACCAGGTGACTGGCTTTACATGGCTGAAAAATTTGGCATCAATGGGGCTGGGGGGCATTTTGGCTGATGATATGGGATTGGGCAAGACCTTGCAGGTAATAAGCTTCTTGCTGTCTGAAAAAGAAAATCATCATTTTGCTGGCAATGGTGCGGAAAGGCGGATTGCCTTGGTGGTTGTACCAGCTTCCCTAATTTATAACTGGCAGGCAGAAATCAAGAGGTTTGCACCTGTACTTAGGGCTGAGCTGGTTTATGGTGATAAGCCGCATCGCAGGATGCTGCTGGGCAGGCTGGCAGGAGAAGGCAGGCCTGATTTGCTTCTGACCACTTATGGCATGCTGAAAAAGGATATAGATGAGTACGCAAAAATAAAGTTCAGTTATTGTTTTCTGGACGAGGCACAGCACATCAAAAATATGGCTGCGAAAGTTACCCGCGCTGCCAAGAAAATCCAGGCTGGCAGCTGCTTTGCTTTGACAGGTACGCCGATTGAGAATAATTTGTCAGAGCTGTGGTCTATTTTTGATTTTTTATTGCCTGGCTATCTGCATAATTATCCCATGTTTATGAGCAAATATGAAATTCCTATTATTCGGGAGAATAATACTAAAACCAGCAACAAATTGCTGCGGAGGATTGCGCCCTTTATTCTGAGGCGCATGAAAAAAGATGTACTGGCAGAATTGCCGGAAAAAATAGAAAAACGTGTGTTGAGTGAAATGACAGAGCTGCAGAAAAAGGTTTATAAGTCGTATTTTGCCCATTCGCAGCGGTATCTGCGCAGGCAGCTAATGAAGCATGGCTTGCGGCAGGGGGAATTTCTGAAAATAATAGTGCTTTTGACAAGATTGCGGCAGATTGCCTGCGATCCTGGCGTGTTTTTGCAGAATTATGACGGTGGCTCCGGCAAGCTGAATATGCTGGAGGAGCTAGTGCAGAATGCAGTTGCCGCAGGCCATCATCTGCTGTTATTTTCCCAGTTTACCGGTATGCTTGACCGTATCGGGGAACGGCTGCAAGGGAGGAATATAGCTTATTACCGGCTGGATGGCAAAACGCCAGTCGGGAAGCGGATGGAACTGGTTGAAAACTTTAATCAGGGGCAGGTGCCTGTTTTCTTGATTTCCCTCAAGGCTGGTGGAACAGGGCTGAATCTGACAGGTGCAGATATGGTGATTCACTATGACCCTTGGTGGAATCCTGCGGTAGAGGACCAGGCTACTGACAGGGCCTATCGCATCGGGCAAAATAAAAATGTTCAGGTGATAAAGCTTATTGCGCAGGGGACGATTGAGGAAAAAATATATGATTTGCAGGTAAGAAAAAAGGATATTATCGCCAAGCTGATCAAGCCGGGAGAAAGCTTTATCAATGGTCTGGATGAACAGGACATAGTTGATTTGTTCAGTTAGCAGTTGCCATTTTTGCCTTGAACATAGCTTCGTCCAAATTGGCTTTTTTTGCAGCAGCTGGTAATGAGAGGTATCCATCACGGACAAGCTCTATAAGCATGGACAGTTTGCCCTGGCTGATGCCCTGGCTGATGCCCTGGCTAATTCCATGGGTAACGCCTTCACTAAAAGCTTCTGATCGGATGCTTTCCCGCTCAACATTCCAAACCTGTTCCTGGTCAAATAAAGTAAGCATAATGCCTTCAACCTCCTTTGCTCTTTCGCTTAGATATTCTCTGAGCAGATTTTTATCGCGGCATATTCTGATGGTTTCCTTGGCAGCTCGCAGGCTCCTGCCGTACAGGGCTACCTGCTCGTTAAATACCCTGCAAAAGCCGATGTATTGGCTGATAATGTCATCGCTGTCTCGAATATAAATAATTTTTACTTTTGCTTCAATGCAGCAATCAGTATGTGGGAAAAATTCATCCTTCATGGACAATACATCAGGATGGCTGCCTTGGTCGCCAGTATAGATAACGTATAGCTCCGGTTTTGGCATTTCCACTTTTTTGCTGCCATACAGCTGAATTTTGTTTTCTGAGAAGTAGTCCTGATATGTACTCATTAGGTATATGAGAGCGCGGATTAAAATATTGGGAGACCATGTGGACTGAGCTTCCACCAGTATCATCAGCTGCTTTCCCCTGACCATAAAGCCAAGGTCATTGTAGATGCCATTCAGCAGAATGGATTGCAGGGTAATAATCTTCAAATCAGCTTTAGTTATGGTACTGTCTTCCGGATGTAGTGCTTTATACATCTGTATGAGGTATTTCTTTTTGGAAAACATATCGCGAAAAACAGTATCCTTGCCTGAATATCGCATGTTTTTTTCCTTTGCCACGCCAATCATCTCCCCTATATATTGTTATCAATCCCTGCTTACATTATATCAAAAAATATGAGAAAAATCATGCTATTTGTTTGAGTGGTATAAGTATTGAAGTGTTTCTCTGTATAATGTACATTTTTTTGCACATAAACTTTGTTATCATTTGCTTAAAATGAATGCAAGGGGGAAGTGTAATGGATATGCAGATTTTTATCGAGCCTGGGGAACAAGAAAGAGTGAATGATGGGCAAGCAGAATATTTTGCATCGGCTGCTGATGAGTATTTATGGAGGAGCAGGGCATGAAAAATTGTGATGAATACTGGGATATTGAAACAGCTTTTATTAGAGGAAAGGATGTCTTGGTGGTGATAAAGACCGGGGCAGGAGGCACTGTAAACGGCTATCGGGACAAGTATAAAAAATTGGCGGAGCATATTCATCAGAGAACAGGTTATGCGGTGCTGACAGTGGATAATCCTGCCGGTGCAGATAAGGAAGAAAATTTTGAGGTTACCATGACGGCGGCGGAATTTGCCAATGACGTGACGGAAGCTGCTGATGGGGGCGAAGTGCCGGTGTATTATATTGGTTTTTCCCTGGGAGCTTCCTTGGGTGCTATGTATGGCTGGCAATATCCATATATCAGGAAAATGCTTCTGATAAATCCTCCGCTGATGATAAATTGGCACAGGCAGCGGAATGGGCTGGAACAGTTTGCCGGGGAACGGGCAGTGGTTGCTATTGGTTCCAGTGACCCATCCTATCAATTTGCAGGGCTGATAGACTGTATTGATAATCCCTGTGTGGAAAAAACAATTTTGTATGATACGGGGCATAATCTTTCAATAGATATGAATGCAATAATTTTTGGCATGTTATTTTCACGGCAGGGGGATATGCCATGAGATATTTAGTTTGCTTGAGTGTAGCAATGATTGTATAATTGAATAGGGATGGTGCTTTGATGAAAGAAAATAAGTTTTTGCTTTTACAATCAATTGTTCCTTATGTAGATACTATTATTTTATTAGATATTGATATTCCTGTTTGTATTGATGAACTACGAGATATAGCATGTTGGTTTCCTTGTGATACACTGGAAAGGTATAGGTCTGCTGATTTTGTTATTAAATCAATTCCAGGCAGGGACAATCAATTTGAAATTTGTAGTTGTCATAATTTAGCACACAGTGTGACGATAAAATGTGATACTGGTTTGAAAACTCAAGCTACAGCACAAATAATTCGGATGTATTTGGGACCAAGGTTCATCGATATTGATTTTGCTGATTGTTCCGTTTTGCAGAAGGGATGCCATTGCTTTAAGACAAATTTGTTTCGGATTACTGATATACATAGGCAGCTGACTGGTTGGCTTGATGCTATTAACATAAACAAGCAAGACGAAATTCTTATTTATATCGATGGATTTTTATCATTAACTGAGCTGCAAAAATGCTTAGAGCATGTTGAAGAAAAACTATTTATGGTCGGAAAAATTTTTGTGAGCTATAATGCCCTACCAAGCAAAAATAACGAGGAAATAAAGATATCAGTTTTGTTTAATGGAGAGTGAGGGGATTTTCATGCAGGAAGAAATATTATTGAACAATGTAAGAGCTATTGCTGAGAAATACGAGTTTTTGCGTAAGGAAACAGGCGGTGATTTCAATATTTTTGAGATTGCTAATATCTCTGCAAAAGAAGTGACTATCTGCCGGGTGTTTTATGATTTGCTTTCACCTGCTGGAAGCCACCATCAAGGGGACAAGTATCTGAAATTATTTGCTGAGAATGTTCTACGGCTGGAAAACTGTGCAGAAACTGAGTGGGGTAAAGCTAAAGTTTATCGGGAATATCTGCTGCCGTCAGGCAGGCGCATAGATTTGGTTATTGAAACTGAACAGCCGTTGAGATTTATTCCGATTGAAGTGAAGATATATGCAGATGAGCAGGAAAAGCAGTGTATTGATTATTGGAAGTATGCAAATGAACAGCAAAATAATGGCAAATCTGTTTTATACTATCTGACAAGATTTGGTGATGAACCTAGTAAATACAGCAAGGGAGAAAATGAAAATTGCAAGATAGCTTGTATCTCCTTCGCTAAAGACATATTGGAATGGCTGTCGCTTTGCATAAAGGAAACTGATACCTGGAGGCTTGCGCCAATCAGGGAAGTAATGGTTCAATTAATGACTGCAATTCGTAAGTTTACCGGGCAGATGGAGGATGGAGAAATGGAAGAAATTAAGAATTTATTGAGACATTCACCTGAATATATGAGAAGTGCTATAGCGTTGGAAAAAGCAACAAAATTAGTAAGCATGGATGTTATGAGGGATTTGTTTGCAACTATAGAAAGTAAAATAAAGGCAGAATTGCCAAATGTACGAGATAATAAAGAATGGAATTATTATGCAAAGAATGGATATATTGATAAGTTTTATGATAAAAAATCATCTACATGGCCAGGTATAGCTTACCATTGCAGTAATGTTAATGCAGATGGCATTGAGGTATGTTTGAGATTGGAGATAGACCATAGATTGTATATTGCTTATTCCAACACAGAAGGAGCATTCCTGTAATAGTCTTAAATGAAGGTTGAAAAATAAAAGGAACTCC
>JBJDWY010000060.1:0-43028 GCA_051866255.1 Anaerovibrio sp.
TCAGACGAGCCCTTCCAGAAATTTCAACTCACACGCCCCCCGCGGGGCGTGACCATTCCTGGACAAGTTCCAGGATTTTTCACTTGTATTTCAACTCACACGCCCCCCGCGGGGCGTGACCCAATACCCAGGACTTACCCTGACCGGTCCTAGCAATTTCAACTCACACGCCCCCCGCGGGGCGTGACTTCAATACGGGTGCTATTGTTCCAAATTCGACTTGATTTCAACTCACACGCCCCCCGCGGGGCGTGACAAATAAAAAATGAAAGCAGAAAAAATCATTGATAATTTCAACTCACACGCCCCCCGCGGGGCGTGACTTTCACCTTTATCACTCCTATTCTATTTTCTTGATTTCAACTCACACGCCCCCCGCGGGGCGTGACGCTACAGAAAACACTAATAATAGCCGCTTCATAATTTCAACTCACACGCCCCCCGCGGGGCGTGACGAATACCTCGCCAGCGTAGACGGCGCAACGGTTGATTTCAACTCACACGCCCCCCGCGGGGCGTGACACGGCCTAACATACCGGCAATTCCTCTTTTGCAATATTTCAACTCACACGCCCCCCGCGGGGCGTGACATGCTTGGGCAATGCGGCAGGGCGCCAACAGGATGATTTCAACTCACACGCCCCCCGCGGGGCGTGACTGAAATGGAAATAACCACTCAAGACATTTTTAGATTTCAACTCACACGCCCCCCGCGGGGCGTGACTTGCAACTGAAGTCTGCAGTTCTGCAGGTTATGCTGATTTCAACTCACACGCCCCCCGCGGGGCGTGACTATGCGGAGTAATTCGGAACTCTAAACAAAGCAATTATTTCAACTCACACGCCCCCCGCGGGGCGTGACTCTTTCGCCCTGGTCGACCGTCTGAGGCGGCGCAGATTTCAACTCACACGCCCCCCGCGGGGCGTGACCATCAGCTCCGGCTGGTGGGTAGCATGGAGCTATCATTTCAACTCACACGCCCCCCGCGGGGCGTGACATTTCTGCTGGTTTGCAAAACTGTCCGATGTTCATTTCAACTCACACGCCCCCCGCGGGGCGTGACGGGGCAGGAAGCGCCGGTTGCCAAACATGCAATTGATTTCAACTCACACGCCCCCCGCGGGGCGTGACTATAATAACAGCATAAACAATACCTAAACAAAAGATTTCAACTCACACGCCCCCCGCGGGGCGTGACCCCAAATCATTGGAGGTTGCGTTATACGCACAGCAATTTCAACTCACACGCCCCCCGCGGGGCGTGACTCAATCACGACGCTTACTGGGCGGCCTGCGAATATATTTCAACTCACACGCCCCCCGCGGGGCGTGACTTTCTTCAATGAAATTACCTCCTAAATATTGGGAGATTTCAACTCACACGCCCCCCGCGGGGCGTGACTTGAAGCTCGTAAACTTCGCTCACCAGTGGCGCATTTCAACTCACACGCCCCCCGCGGGGCGTGACTGCCTATCAAGTGCAAATTTGATAGGCAGTATGATTTCAACTCACACGCCCCCCGCGGGGCGTGACGGCAGGAGTCAAGAAGCTGGAGCAAGTCCAGCATATTTCAACTCACACGCCCCCCGCGGGGCGTGACCGGTATACCTCCGGGCGGATAATGTCGTACTTAAAATTTCAACTCACACGCCCCCCGCGGGGCGTGACAGAAGCTGAAAAGCTCTGCCGTGATGGTTGGTTTGAATTTCAACTCACACGCCCCCCGCGGGGCGTGACAACCGGCAAAAGCCATATAGCAAGCACCGTTGCCATTTCAACTCACACGCCCCCCGCGGGGCGTGACTTTGCCGGGCCGATTGGTGATGTTCAGCACTGGCAATTTCAACTCACACGCCCCCCGCGGGGCGTGACGGCAGGCGTTTCACTTGCTCCTGAGAAGCCAGCAATTTCAACTCACACGCCCCCCGCGGGGCGTGACAGAATCATATCAGATTTTAATTGCCGGGGATCCAATTTCAACTCACACGCCCCCCGCGGGGCGTGACCCTAAAATCTGATTTATTATGTTCATCTGGATAATATTTCAACTCACACGCCCCCCGCGGGGCGTGACCCAGCACCATAGACTCTATCGCTGTTGCCATGCACATTTCAACTCACACGCCCCCCGCGGGGCGTGACCTTGATTTCCCAGAGGCATACATGTATATGTGGCATTTCAACTCACACGCCCCCCGCGGGGCGTGACGATGGCCCGCTCCGTTATCTGTCCATGCTGCGGCATTTCAACTCACACGCCCCCCGCGGGGCGTGACCGGCAGAGGGCTGGGAGGACAAGACCATAGCACTCATTTCAACTCACACGCCCCCCGCGGGGCGTGACCCTCGCGGATGGCTTCGTCTATGCCGTCCTGCTGGCATTTCAACTCACACGCCCCCCGCGGGGCGTGACACTATTCTTCGGGGCTGATGCAACCATGACACCTATTTCAACTCACACGCCCCCCGCGGGGCGTGACTCAAGGGCAATAAAACAAACTTCCTGACAACACAATTTCAACTCACACGCCCCCCGCGGGGCGTGACCCAAGAACTTCAAGGAATTCAAAAAGAACATAGAGATTTCAACTCACACGCCCCCCGCGGGGCGTGACTAACTGGTCTGATTCTAAATATACAGAGGCTAAAATTTCAACTCACACGCCCCCCGCGGGGCGTGACCGCAACATCTTGCGTTCCAGTCATTACGCTCCACAACATATAGGGGACGGACATATATTACAGGAACATATTATCTTCCTGCAAGCTTTAAAATTATCAAATTTTCAGGCGAACCGTACAGCAAAAATAAAACAACATGCACTTCGCCTACAATATTATCACTCCCTCCGGGTCATAAGACTTCTTTGCTCCTACATGCTCAACCTTACGTTTCCAATTATTCCCCAAATAATAAAATCTCAAACTATCTTCATCCTCATCAATCAGCTTCAACAACTCTGCTTTCAGTTTTAAAAATGTGGAATAATCCAAATCTGCTTCAAATACGGAATTCTGCACACGCTGGGCATGATTTTGGCATGCCTTTGCCACTTTTCTAAGCCGCTTTTTTCCACCATCTGAAGACGTGGCCACATCATAGCTGATTATTACCATCATACCACTTACACCCACCTATTTCAACAAATAACATGGATACTCATCAATTTCCCCGCGTAGCATTTTAGCAAGCAAATTACTCTGCACATATGGCAATAACCCCAGCGCTATTTTCTGCTTCAAATACGGGTGCAGTATATCTGAACGTTTTTTGTTCTGCCATTGTTCAATCACTTTTTTCCTACCCTCAATATTCAGCATACACGCTCCAGACAGCTGTACATCAAAATCTTTTTGATTGAGCATTTTCAGATTAAACAAGGTAATTACAAATCTTTCCACAATACACCTGGTTTCCTCAACCAAATCACAAGCTAGTGACGGCCTGCCACTGCGCAGTGAATGGCAAAATCCTATATAGCTGTCCAAGCCGACAGTCTCCAGGGCAGCCGCATAATCTCTCGTCCACAGCGAATAAACAAACGACAGAACCGCATTGACCGGATCCAAAGGCGGACGCTTATTCCGCCCACAAAAGGAAATTCCAAAATGTCCTTTCAGCATCTTTCCAAAAACAGAAAAATACGCGCTGGCACAATTCCCCTCTATTCCCATGATACTTTCAATATTATCTGCCAATAGCACCGACTCTGTTCCCTTTTTCAAAACATCCAGGGCTTTTATGATTTCCGCATCGCTGCGCAGTGCCTCATCATCATGCATACTTCGCTTTAATACTTTAACAGAATTGGCAAGCTTACTGGCAATAGAGTTCTGAGCCAGCACAATCCCCCTTGTCCTGAATGTATCTATCTGTGCCACCCGCATAAAGACATTCCCTTTTGTTTCCCCGCAAACCTTGCCCAAAAATTTTCCCTGTGGCGAAACAAAATTCAACGCAATATGCTTTTCTACGCATTTTCCCATCAAGGCAGGCGAACATCCCAGGTAACTAAAACACGTTATCCCCTCTATATTGTCAAAGGGTATTCTAAATGCAGTTTTCCCCTCAAGCTGACAAACAAGATTTTCGCCATCCAGCCCCAGATACATGCTTTCATTAGTTATATATACCGTATTCAATAATTTACGCATGAGCAGACTCCAATATCATATCCCTGACCTTATTACGGCTACGTTTTCCCGGCATGCACAAATCCTTCAATGAACACCCCCGGCAATGCTGCCCACGCGGTATATCCGGAATTATCCCTGCTTTTAAGTGATTACGCATCTCTTTAAGAACATCCGCAAGCACCTCGGCGTATTCATCATAATTCTCAGACAAAGGAAGCTCAATCCTCTGCCTGGTATCTGCATAATAAATAACGCCTTGGGAATTGCAGCCAAAAACATAGTCTGTACAAAGCTTCTGAGCAAATACCTGCATCATATCATCCTCGTTGTATTCCCTGCCGGAAGGATGTGTCGGCTTATATTCAACAATGGTAAATCCAAAGCTCCCATCTTCACCTGAAACAGGTACGCCATGCCTGTCCTTTCTCAGTTCAAGGCAATCCACAACACCATGAATATCAAATTCCGGCTTATCATTGTAGACCTCAATCCCGGTAAATACTTTGACATTCTTTCGCACATAATGCTTATCAGGATCATGCACTCTGGCATGCAGGAGGTTGGCCTTGGTCACAAAATAGTTTTCTGCCCATACATCACCTATATACATCAATCCCCAGCGATGAGGGCAATACAGATAATGCTGTATTGAACGTATAGCTATAGAATTATCGCTTGCCAAATTTACCACAGTTTATCACATCTTCCTGAATCCATTACATTCTTCCAGCAGTTCATAATCTCTGACACGGCCTCACAGCATTTCCAAAAGCTCCACTCCAGCTGGCAGTTCCTTATCCACGGTGATTTCATAGTCCTTAAAACTGCGCGGTGGAATTTCACTCAGCTGCTTTACAGCGATTTTATCAAACAAAACCTGAGCCGGACATTCCCCCAAGACATTGTCATGCTTAAACACATAAAGCTTTCGCATGCACATCTTTCCCCTGGCGGCACTGTGGTCATGCTCAAACATATTGATAATGGCTTCCCATAAAACCTTCAAATCCTCCTCGGAAAGACCATTTGGCAATTTATTATTCAATGCAGCTGACACAAAACCTTCACCCCGGTACAGAGCATAAGGAATCACGCTCTTGCGCCCCATTTCCGTATCACCTGTCTTGGTACGTTCCTCTGTAGTCCTTGCCTGTCTGGTGATAGACACCTCCTGTATGCTGACAGGTGATACGCTTCTGGCAAAGGTCAGCTGAACCGGCCCCCTGACTATGCCGCATGGATTATCACCTGTAGACATAACCGCCCCAAAGGCCCTGACATCGAAATAGTTTTTGCACATAAAATCCCGGGCAGCCTTCACATCATCTGTATTCTTGCCTTTCTTACCAAGTTCCAGTCCTTTTTCCTCATAAGCCGCTGTAAACTTGCTGTTCAAGGAGCTATCAGCTTTTATGAGTATGTTATACCCAGCTTCCCCTTCCCTGGTTAATTCAATATAATTCCTCACCTTTCGCTTCAGGCACACATCTGTGATAAAACCATAATTTGTTTCCACATCCACCCTCGGTGCGTTGCCGGCATCAGGATCCCCATTGGGATTGCCATTCTCCACATCAAACAACATAATAAAATCGTATCTGTTCTCAATAGCCATTTTTATTCCTCCTCGATTGCTTCCTTCACAATGTTCTCTTTTGCAGTTGATTTTTTATAAAAATCCTGACGCTGGTGATAGTAGCCAATAATGAATTTTCCCTGCTCATGCAGTGACAGTGTTGCAGGAAATTCTCCACACAGGCCATCCATTATTTCCCCTGTCAGCTTGTTCAGGTTTACCTGTGCCCCTTTATTTGTATTGCCAACCTTTTTCAAATGATGCTGGCTAAGCTGCATCAACTTTGCGAAAATAACTGATGGCATGGAGGCAGCAGAAGAAAAATATGCATCCTTAATTGTGCGGTTCAGCTCTACACCGCCTGCCGCCTGTTGCTGTATCTTCTCCAGTACGGCAAAAAGCCTGCCACATAAATATGCCTGATTTTTTGAATTAATATCCAATGACAATCCAATCTCCTCCTTTTGTCCCATCGCACGGCTTTTTCTGTTCAGATACGCCCTTATAAGCCCCATCCGAATTTTATTTATCTGCTCCTGCTCTTTAATAGACCTATTTTTATCTTTGCCATCCTTAGGCTTGACTACCATCTTAATACGTTTTACTGCTTTTGCTAAAATTGATACCGGCAACGGCCTACCATTGACTACGCTATCAAACAACCGCGCAAGCAAGGACGGATCAATTTTGTCAGTGGTACTTTCAGGTAAAAGCAATACTTGTTTTATTCGCCACAGTGGTACAGGCCTTCCCTTACCGCCAATCTGCATATCCAACTGAAATTGGGCAATATTCTGCAGCAATTCCCCATATACCTTTCTTTCCATAAATTTAACCGAAAGCCTTGAGGCATTGGGTTTGATTCCCACTATATAAAAGTCAACATCATCCTTGATAACACCTAAATCATTAATCCGTTCCCTGACAATTTTTCCATCCCTGGCATCTCTCAGCAAATCTGTCAGCATCTTTTCCGTTTCCTCCTCATCCATTCCTCCAGATGGATTAAGAAACTCTAGCATGACCTCCTCTTCTTTGCCAGTGTTCATCGCCCAATATACGACTGTTGTATCATCCAGCAACATGTGATGATTTTTGTCAGCCATTAACATATTGAAAGCTTCCGTATATTGCCGCATAGCATCTTCCGAAATACAGCTATTATACGATTGAACTGCACCATAAGATTCTTCAGATGTGTTGTTGAAGCAAACTAATGAAGTGCCAGAGGATTGCCCGCCAGAAACATTTTTTATCTTGTTATGCAATCTGGCAATACGCCTCACATCACCACAGACAGCACACATTCCTTCCAAACCATCCCCATTTTCTGATTGTTCCAGCTGCCCTAGAAGCAGATTTTCAAAATCCTTGTCCTCATGCAAAAGTTCATCCGGATGACCTGCCAGGCAAAAAGCAAACTTTCTCGTATTTAAATCCTTACCTAAATTTATCAGTTTCTCATTAGCCTGTTCCTTTTCCGGCTCCCATTTTTCCAAAAAATTAGCAAAAGCCTCCACCACCGGGGATTTGCGTTCCAGCTTCTCCAGCAGAGCCTTGTTTACCTTGACAAAATCATCATGTGCCTGCCCTGCCTTGCCTTTTTCTTTCTCCTTATCCGTATTGCTGACACCAAAAATATAATTTGACCGGCAATCTGCGCCATTCGCCGCAATTTTTGATGGATTGGTAGCCGGTAACGGCATCAGAACTGTTCTGGGATTTTTTACTTCTTTCGGTTTTCCTTTGCCCTTCTGCACCCATTCAGAAATGCGATAATCAACTATTTCCGCAATAGTACCATCGCTATTCAAAGCAACAAGATAAGAAATATCCTGTTTGGAGTACCCTTGAGGTACGACCTTGCCTGCCTTTGCCAAAATATCGTAATAGTCACATAATGCCCTGATTAACACAATCTCGCCTCCCGATATTTAGCAACATCAATTATTCCTTTTATCATCCTGGGACGATAATATTCCGCCACCGCCTTATCCGAAAACAGTGGTTCTTCCCAATCATCATTCAAAGGCTTTCCACCATCCGCAAATTTTGGTCCATACAGCATGAAGCCATAATCAACTTCTCCCATAGACACGATTTCATCGCTTATCAGGTTATAATCAAAATCCTCAACCAATTCAAGCCTTTTCACAGGGAACTCTGCACACCCAAAGCAAGGTACACGGAAAAACTGCCCCTTTGTCAATCGTCTTTTGATTATATTGAAATGTTTTTCTTCGCACTCATCGTCATGGTCATTTTTCAAGCCTGTCAGCTCAAAATGAAACTGAATGCCATATTTGACATTTTTTAAAACCATCGCCGCCCTCTGACTTCGCTTTTCACTGGTATATATACATGGATCCGCCGCCCCATTTTTCATCTGCTTTTTTATAGCAGACAAAGTCATTTTTTCCTTGACCTCATTGCGCCTGATATTGGCAAATTCAATTTTATTAAAAACAACAATTTTATCAATCACATACCGAATGGCAGGCTTCCAATAAATGCTTTTCAGCATACCTTCCAGCGCACTTGGCGTAGGCCAGTCATAGCTTACCCTTTCCACCTTCATTTCCGGCCTCGTAAAGCAGGCATAATCCCCCTCTGCCATTACCTTAAATCCAAAACTCATAAGATTATTCCTCCCCCCTCGTATGGAGCAGTGACGCTCATAATATCGCCTTCATCGCCGACAATATAATCGCGTCCCTCAAAGATGACGCCTATTGTTTCGTCATAATACTTTTCATCTGTCAGCCAGATAATACCATTGCAATCATCCACAACGCCCTGCTTGGATAATTGCTCCAACTCATAGCAATATATTGTGCAGGTATATTTCTGTAAATGACGCACATTCGCCCTGCCAGAAAACCGCAAGCCCTCAATCATCTGCCTGCAGACCTCATCCTGCATAACCACTAGGGAAATAGTCGGCGAATCTATCATGTTCATGTCAATATCCTGAAACGGTATGGATTTATTGACGGCAGCACCTTTTTCGCCACTCATTCCCATCTTGTCTATCTGCTGGTCATTGATAGCAAACAGCCTGTCATAATACTCTCTAATGGCTTCTTCACTATCCAGCGCTTCATATTTTTCGATGATGCTCCGTGTCAGATTTGTCTTTATATCATCAGTACCGCTATCCGGCAGTTCAAAAATATGGACATCACCATATTCCCTATACCCCTCCCTGTTGCACCTGCCTCCAGCCTGCAAAATACTGTCCAAGCCTGTCAGCTCGCGATAGACAGTATAAAAATCAAGGTCGACACCTGCCTCAATCAAGGATGTTGAAACTACGCATATCCTTCTTTCAGGCGGCACATTCTTCCAATCTGGATAATCAGCTGCCAGGCTGCTTAGACGCATTTTGATTTTACTGATTGTCCTTTCCCTGTCCCTGGCCGTCATATAGGTTGACAAATGGTATTTCTCACCTGTACACAGGCTGAAAATATCCCTTGCTGTTTGCCGCTTATTTACTATAATCAGGGCAGATGGCGCTTCCAATGCCTGCTGTACGATAAATTCCTTATCCTTATGTGCCCCATAATCATAGTGGCATTTCCTAAAATAAACAAAATCCTTCTTATCCCTCACCAAATCAATTACGTTGGTGTTAGCAAAGGAATATTTTTCCAGCAAATATTTAAAATCTGGCATGGTTGCCGTCATAAATACAGCCTGGGCATTCAAATATTTTGTCACGCAGGCAACGGCCTGCAAACACGGACGTAAATATTTCAGCGGCAGCTGATGCACTTCATCAAATACGATTATGCTATCCGCCATATTATGCATCTTGCGCAGCCTTGACTTCTGATGGGAGCATATTGTTTCAAAAAACTGCACTGCCGTGGTAATAATAAAATCTGCCTGCCAGTTTTCAGAATTATACTTTGCCTTCACACTGTACTCGCTGGAATACTGCTCCTCATCGCTGTAGGAAAAAGTGGACTGATGCCGCAGCAGTTCCATATCCTGACCAAATATCCCCTCAAAGACACCGGCGGTCTGGTCTATGATGCTATTATAAGGAATGACGTAGATAATGCGCTTCTTACCAGCAGCAATCGCCTTTTCCAATGCAAATTTTACACTGCACAATGTCTTGCCACTGCCTGTAGGCATATTAATAGTATATATCTCGCCTGATTTCTGAACGCCATCAAATACCTGGGCCTGAATTGCACTGCGCTTTTTCTGCAGCATAGTCTGTGCCTCAAAGGAATTAAAATGTTCATTTAGGCGCATCAGGCAACGCTTAAAATCCGTCTTCATGGGTGCAACTAGATCTTCCCCGTAAAAGCCTGCCGAATCAATCGTATCCGCATCTGTAAGGCAGGAAAAGCAATACCTGATCCAGAATGCCAACTTGTCAATCATTTTTCGCTTGTCATTATTGCAATCAGCTGTTAAAAATGCTATAAACTCGCTGTCACTGAGTGGCTTTGCAGACAGGCTCCCCTTCCATGCACTGTAATCCTCATATTCGCGTTTTATCCTGCCATGTAGCGTTGCCATATCGGCCGTATCATTTTTACTGCCGCCATTGGGCAGGCCACTGTGATGACCGGCAATACAATACGCCATCATAAATCCTAGCAGGCTGTCATGATAATTATTTTTGCAAAGCTGTGCACCACAGCCGGAATGTTCTACCCTGACAGCTTCACCTAAAATTCTGCGCTGAAATAAAGCCTGAAATTTACCTACATCATGAAACAGCCCAGCATTGAATATCACATTCCCCAGCGGCTGGATAGAAAAGGCTTCCGCCAGTTTTGCCACATTATAGCTATGCTCCTCTACGCTCTGATAAGTATCATCTTTTTCATTGATGTGCGCAATATACATAAGCATCACCCATTCGCATCAGCTTAATAAACACTTAATGATTAGTTATATTCTGACTATCTTACTATGCTATATATTATTCTACATTATCAAGTAAAATCCTGCTAGAATTGTAATTTTTTTTACAAGCATGTTTATTTTCTGGAGTTGCCAAGAGGACACTTTGTTATTTGTACGCTACTCCTCAAGAAATCCCATAAATTTTATGTCTTGTGTTATTCCTCCCTTCTGTGTTCTGTTTTAGAACTGCTTACACCTATATAATACTGTTCTATTATAGAAATGTTAAGTTTTTCTTTCTATTTTAGAACTATTATATATTTCTATTTTAGAAATATATATAATATAAGTAGAGATAAAATAGCACACTAAAAAGGAGGATAAAACTAATGAAGATAGGGCAGAAAATCATAGAATTGCGAGAAAACCAGGGACTTTCCCAAGCAGCTTTAGCAGAAAAAATTAATATAAATAGGAGCGTGTTAAATAGGATAGAGCTTGGAACTCGCCCTATCCGTGACAATGAAATTGTAGAATTTGCTAAATTCTTCAACGTATCAACAGATTACCTTCTTGGGAACGAAAAGGCACCTGACGCGCATCCAGACCTGCCGCCCCTCACCCCTCGCGATGAGCGGAACATCGCCAAGGAAATCGAAAAGATACTTGACGACCTGGGCAACGCCACTGCCCTCGGCGCCATTATCACCGACGGAGAAGACATGGAACTCCTTAAATCCTCCCTCACCCAGGCCATGACGCTGGCCAAGCGCGTAGCCAAGCAGAAATTCACCCCGAAGAAGTACCGGAAGGAATAAACACAAAAGCTGGAAGGAAGATATTTATGACAATAGCCCAAGAAGAAGCTGACACGTTAAGAACTATAGAAAAATACTTAGCGAATCCGCAGAATGTCAAAATCCCCAGGATGCGTGAAACTCGAATATACCCGGCTTACCATAAATGCTATAATAAGCGCAGGGACGACCTTGATGTATCTGCATACCGGGGCGAATTGATGAAAATAAAGTGTCTTATCGCCTTATCTACAAGAAAAGCGTCCTCCTCATAATGATATATGCAAACGACAAAACCGCACACATAAACCCAGACAAATCTTTCATTCCGCCAATGACACCGCACATACATATATACAGTGAAGGATTGGGAGATAAATTTGCCATGAGCTTCCATATGTTCATGCAGGCATTGTTGGCCATCAATGATATGTTCTTCCTGAATAGCCCTAACGTAAAAACCATATTCCTTGAAGATGTTTCCGATTATCTGGAAGAAAACAACATCATATACACATCTAACTTTCTTGCCAGGGTGAGCACGAGGATTGAATTTAAATTTGATTTTCAGATAGCTGGAAGAACATCAGAGATACTCATAAGCTCTTTCAATGCAATCAACAGGCAGAATTTATCTTCTTTCCTGTTTGACTGGCTGGACATAAAGGAAGAACGAATCCGGCAGGCGAAAAAAGACGTCTCCGGGCTGGCAATAATAAACGATATTGAAAAGCCAGTCGACCAGCAATTTCTAAATGCTTTGTCTGCCAAAGGAACCGAGTATATATTATTTTCCCAGCGAAACACGGCAGACAGCATAGGCAAGCTAAATGCCGCCTGACTGATGCAGAACCGAAGTTAGCCGGTGACATATAGTATAAAATGATGTATAATGAGCACTGAGAGATTCGGGAATTGATTTCTCATACCCCCGAACTAACGATAGCCCCTGTGCTTATGCATAGGGGCTATTCGTTTTAGTGGGTATTTCCTTTTTTGAAACAACCATTTTATATGTCGAAAGAACAAACACATTGTACAAATATGTCGAAAAGCAATCAAAAATTACACATAAAAAAGACCAGCACGAAACAAAAAAACTGGTCGAATTCGACCAGTTTGGAAATTTAGGAGATATTTTTTTATGAATAACAAACCATCCCAAGGGGATATTCTAATATACCAAAATGAAAAAGGCGATACCAAAGTGGATGTTTATTACATAAATGACACTGTTTGGATGACACAAAAGCAAATAGCAGCTTTATATGATAAAACCGTACCAGCCATAAATATGCATATTCGCAATATATTAGCTGATGAAGAACTTACAGAAAAATCAACTATTAAGGAATACTTAATAGTTCAATCAGAGGGTACACGTGCCGTATCCAGAAAAACAAATCTTTATAACCTTGATATGATACTTGCCATCGGCTACCGGGTGCGCTCATCTGTCGGCAATCAATTTAGGAACTGGGCCTCCAGCATCCTGAAGGAATACATGAAAAAAGGCTTTGCCATGAATGATGAACGCCTAAAGAATCCTGAACGTTTTGGGCAGGACTACTTTGATGAGCTGCTTGAGCGCATCCGCGACATCAGGGCATCGGAAAAACGTTTTTATCAGAAGGTACGCGATATTTATGCCCTTGCTGTTGATTACAATAAGGATGCTGCCGAAACAAAGAATTTCTTTGCCAGTGTACAGAATAAGCTCCTTTATTCTGTTACCGGCATGACCGCTGCTGAACTGATTGTACAACGCGAATCAGCTGATAAAGATAATATGGGGCTGACATCTTTCAAGGGTGCAGTAGTCCGTAAGGCAGACATAGAGATAGCCAAGAATTATCTTCAGGAAGACGAACTTTCAAACCTCAATCGTATCGTAACCATGTTTTTGGATTTCGCTGAGGAGAAGGCGAAAAATAATCAGGCAATGACCATGAGCAACTGGAGAAGTGCTTTGGACAGCTTCCTCACATTCTACGATAAAAAGATACTGCACGGCCAAGGCAAGGTTTCTCACAACGATATGAAAGCTCTGGTACACGCTGAATTTGAAAAATACCAATACCGCAGGCTGAACATGCCTGATGAGCAGCCTATAGATTTCTCCGTCCTTCCAGCAACATCAACACCCCGATGATAATTTCTCCGCTACCTATGAAAAGCTGTACCGCCAGCATCGCAGGGAGCTGTGGCAGAGCCTCATAAAGAGGATTACTATCCCACGCCGGCCGGAGGACCGGGGCAAACCATACCCCCAGTTCAATATTGAATTTATGTAACAAAAAAAACTGGCAGCGAACACAAACTCCGCTGCCAGTCTTATTTTTTACTCTAAAAAGTTATCCCTTTTACTTGCCGGTCCTGCCCCTCTTGGTCATCGGGATCCCCTGCTTGCACAGAGGGCACTCATCCGGCTGGTAGGTCTGTACATCCATGTGCAGCAGTGCAGTGCTAGGCACGTCACCAAAGGTGGCCTTGCCGCCGCTGCGGTCCACCAGCATGCTGACAGCTACAGGGATGCCGCCATGCTCCCTGACTACATCGATTACCTCGCGGATGGAACCGCCGGTGGTCACGATATCCTCCACAATCAGCACACGCTCCCCTTCATGGAGGGTGAAGCCGCGGCGGAAGGTCATCTTGCCGTTCTCACGCTCCGTGAAGATAGCACGGGTGCCCAGGGCCTTGCCGGTTTCATGAGCCAGCAGGATGCCGCCGGTGACAGGGCCTACCACGGTCTCGATATTTGCGTCCTTGAATTTCTCTGCCATAGCACGGCACAGCTTTTCAGTGTAAACAGGCTTCTGCAGTACATTGAACTTCTCCACGTAACGCGGGCTGTGCAGGCCGGAGGTCAAAAGGAAATGCCCCTCCATAATAGCACTGGTTTCAATCAGCAGGTCCTCTACTTCCTTTTCAGTCATAGCATCGCTCATTACTTTACACTCTCCATTTCTGCAATAATCTTCTCAGCCGCTTCCTTCGGATTGGCGGCGGCACGAATCGGACGTCCCACTACCAGATGGGTGGAGCCGTTCTGCAGGGCAGATGCAGGAGTGGCAATCCTGCTCTGGTCATCCACGCTGGCACCGGCAGGGCGCACCCCCGGCGTAACAATCATAAAATCATCACCGCAGGCCTCCCGGATAGCCGATGCTTCCTTCGGGGAAGCCACCACGCCATCAAGACCGGCAGACTTTGCCAGCTTTGCCAGCCTTACCACCTGCTCACGGATGCTGCACTGCATGCCCAGGCCTGCCCAGTCTTCTTCGTTGATGCTGGTCAGGATGGTGACCGCAATCAGCTTCGGGCATTTTACCCCCTGCTCCTCCGCCAGCTTGTGCAGGCGGTCAGCGGCAGTCTTCATCATGGTATAGCCGCCGGAGGCATGGACATTCAGGATGTCGGCTCCCTGAAACATCAGGGAGCACAAGCCTTCCGCAGCTGTATTGGGAATATCATGGAGCTTCAAATCAAGAAAAACATGCTTGCCCTGCTCCTTCAGATATGCCACAGTCTGGGCATCTTCGCTGTAAAACAGCTCCATGCCCACCTTGTAAAAGCTCACGCTGTCACCCAGCTTTTCCACCAGAGCCTTTACATCATCAAATTTATGAAAATCCAAAGCTACAATCAAACGATTATCAGCCATAAAATCCTCCACATCTCACGCATAAACATAAATACGTGCATAAACACACGCACACGCATAACCAGCCATATACATACACATACGCATAGCCATACACATACACATACACATACGCACACACATACGCATACACATATGCATACGCTTCTGTTTATACTTATGCCAAATCGTCACCGCCGCCTACATAATCCTGAATAGCCAGGCTGTAGACCAGGCGGCGCTCACGCATGAAGGACAGAACCCGGAGAACCTCCCATGCCGTATCCAGGGAAGTGAGGCAAGGGATGGCATGCTCAACGGTAGCACGGCGAATCTTGAAGCCGTCATTGGCTACGTTCTTGCCCTGATTCTGGGTCATGGTGTTGATTACCATGTGAATGCTGCCCTTCTTAATCAGCTGGATAATGTCGGCACTGCGCTCATGCATCTTGCCTACAACCTCGGCATCAATGCCCATCTCCTGAATAGCCTTGGCACTGCCGGAGGTAGCCACCAGCTTGAAGCCCAGCTCGGAGAAGGCCTTGGCCAGCTGCTTCATTTCCTCCTTGTCCTTGTTGGCTACAGTAAAGAGAATGCAGCCGTTCAGAGGAATGTTCATGCCTGCACCGGTAATTGCCTTGTACAGGGCGCGGGCATAATGATAATCGATACCCATAACCTCGCCGGTGGACTTCATCTCAGGGCCAAGGGAAATATCCACATCAGCCATCTTGTTGAAGGAGAATACCGGTGCCTTGACAGCCACATAAGGCTTCGGCGTAACCAGCCCGGACTTGTAGCCCAGCTCCTTCAGTGAAGCACCCAGTGCAACCTGGGTAGCCACATCCACCATCTGCACATCGGTCACCTTGCTGAGGAACGGCACAGTACGGGAGGAACGAGGATTTACTTCAATAACATAAACCTCGTCATTAGCTACAACATACTGGATGTTCATGAGTCCCTTCACATGAAGGCCCACAGCCAGGCGCTTGGTATAGTCAATGATGGTATAGATAATCTTGGAAGACAAAGTCTGTGGCGGATATACGGCAATAGAGTCGCCGGAATGTACACCGGCACGCTCAACGTGCTCCATGATGCCCGGAATTACCACATCGATGCCGTCGGAGATGGCATCAACTTCCACCTCGGTGCCCTGCATGTAGCGGTCAACCAGCACAGGATGCTCCGGCGTAACCTGCACGGCACGTCCCATGTAGTCACGCAGCTCATCTTCATTGTAAACGATTTCCATAGCCCGGCCGCCCAGCACATAGGAAGGACGCACCATAACAGGATAGCCGATATCAGCCGCCCCGGCAATGGCATCCTCCTGATTGGTGACGGAAATGCCCCTAGGACGCGGAATATTGGCCTGGGTCAGCACCTCGTCAAAACGCTCCCTGTCCTCGGCACGGTCAATATCATCAACGGAAGTACCAAATACCTTCACACCAGCCTTGGAAAGAGCCTCCGCCAGGTTGATGGCAGTCTGGCCGCCGAACTGGACGATGACGCCCTCCGGCTTCTCCTTGTCGATGATGTTCAGCACATCCTCGGCCGTCAGCGGCTCAAAGTACAGCCTGTCGGAAATATCAAAGTCAGTGGAAACAGTCTCAGGGTTGTTGTTGACGATAATCGCCTCAATGCCCATCTGGCGCAGTGCCCATACGGAATGTACGGAGCAGTAGTCAAACTCCACGCCCTGGCCGATGCGGATAGGGCCGGAACCCAGCACCATCACCTTGCGCTTCTTGGTAGAGGTATCCACCTCGTCCTCCTGGGCATGGAAGGTGGAGTAATAGTAAGGGGTTGCCGCCTCGAACTCTGCCGCGCAGGTATCAACCATCTTGTAGCAAGGCAGGATGTTCATGGTCTTTCTGAGGGTGCGCACCTCGTCAGCAGTCTTGCCGGCAATCTCCGCAATAGAGCGGTCAGCCAGCCCCACATCCTTGGCGCGGAGCATCAGGCTAGGGGTGATAACGCCCTCCTTCAGCTCATTCTCCACAGCGGTGATGCGGCTGATTTTCCGCAGGAACCACTTGTCAATCCTGGTAATCTCATGGATTTTATCAATATCCGCAATGCCCCGGCGCAGTGCCTCGGCAATCACGAAAATACGCTCATCGTTGCAGCGGGCCAGATGCTTCATTACCTTGGCATCGTCCCACTTGTCCATCTTGTTCATGTGGAGGCGATGCACGCCGATTTCCAGGGAACGGACTGCCTTCAGGATAGCTCCCTCAAAGTTTCTGTCAATGGACATAACCTCGCCGGTGGCCTTCATCTGGGTGCCCAGTGTCTTGTCCGCATAGACGAACTTGTCAAACGGCCAGCGAGGGAACTTCACCACGCAGTAGTCCAGGGCAGGCTCGAAGCAGGCCTTGGTCTTCTGGGTAACAGCATTGGTAATCTCGTCCAGGCTGTAGCCGATGGCAATCTTGGCAGAAACCTTGGCAATCGGGTAGCCGGTAGCCTTGGAAGCCAGTGCGGAAGAACGGCTTACACGAGGATTTACCTCAATGACATAATACTTGTTGCTATTCGGGTCCAGGGCATACTGGGCGTTGCAGCCGCCCTCGATGCCCAGCTCGCGGATAATGCGGATGGAAGCACTGCGGAGCATCTGATACTCATGGTCAGTCAATGTCTGGGACGGAGCCACTACGATGGAGTCACCGGTATGAACGCCCACCGGGTCAAAATTCTCCATGTTGCAGACAGTAATGCAGTTGTCGTTGCCGTCACGCATTACCTCGTACTCGATTTCCTTCCAGCCAGCCACGCTGCGCTCAATCAGCACCTGGCCAATCATGGAATACTTCAGGCCCTTGATGACGATGTCAATCAGCTCGTCCTCGCTCTCGGCAATGCCGCCGCCGGTGCCGCCCATGGTATAGGCAGGACGCACAATCAGCGGATAGCCGATTTCGTGGGCAAAGGCCACAGCAGATGCCACATCCTCGACGATGGTGGACTCAGGGATAGGCTCACCCAGCTTGTTCATGGTTTCCTTGAACAGCTCACGATCCTCGGCCCGTTCAATGGCCTCCAGGGAAGTGCCCAAAAGCTCCACATTGTATTTCTCAAGGATGCCCTGCTCCGACAGCTTTACGGCCAGATTGAGGCCGGCCTGACCGCCCAGTGTAGCCAAAAGGCCGTCAGGACGCTCCTTGCTGATGATTTCCTCCATGAACTCCACAGTCAATGGCTCGATGTACACCCGGTCAGCCATGTGGGTATCGGTCATGATGGTGGCAGGATTGCTGTTGACCAGCACAACCTCCAGACCTTCCTCCTTCAGGGCACGGCAAGCCTGGGAGCCTGCATAGTCAAACTCAGCTGCCTGACCGATGATGATAGGGCCGGAGCCGATAACGATAACCTTCTTAATATTTTCCTTCTTTGGCACAGATTACTCCCCCTTATTCTCGCCTGTGAGCATAGTCCAGAACTGGTCAAACAGATACATGTTGTCATCAGGCCCCGGAGAAGCCTCTGGATGATACTGCACGCAGAACAGCGGCAAGGTCTTGTGGCGCAAGCCCTCCACAGTGCCATCATTCACGTTGATATGGGTAACCTCCAGCGGCAAATCCTTGAGGGATGCCTCATCCACGGCATAGCCGTGATTCTGGGAGGAAATATGCACGCGGCCGTTCAAAAGGTTCTTCACCGGCTGGTTGGAACCGCGATGGCCGAATTTCAGCTTGTAGGTGTCCGCCCCCAGGGCCAGGGAAATCAGCTGGTGGCCAAGGCAGATGCCGAACATCGGCTTTTTGCCAATCAGCTTCTTTACTTCCTCGATGACCTCCGGCACGTCCTTCGGGTCGCCAGGGCCGTTGGACAGGAAAATGCCGTCAGGATTCATGGCCAGCACTTCCTCCGCGGAGGTATGAGCAGGCACAATCGTCAGGTTGCAGCCCAGGTTGTGGAGGGAATTCAGGATGTTCTGCTTAATGCCGAAATCCATTACCACCACATCAGGGCCCTCATTTTCCATCTTGTAAATCTCCGGCGTAGTAACCTCCTGCACCACTTCCTTCTTGATTGGCACAGCAAACAGTTCCTCAATCTCCACCTTGGAAGCATCCTCCGGCACGATAATGCCCTTCATGCAGCCCACGGAACGGATTTTGCGGGTAACGGCACGGGTATCCACGTTGTACAGGCACGGCACGCCCTGACGGGTGAGAAAATCCGCCAGCTCGCTCTGCAGCTGCCAGTTGCTGCCCTCGTCGCACAGCTCGCCGATGACGAAGCCGTTGACGAAAGATTTTCTGGACTGCATGAACTTCTCAGCCACGCCATAGTTGCCTACCAGCGGAAAGGTCAGGGTGACAATCTGGCGGCAATAGGAAGGGTCCGTCAATATCTCCTGATAGCCGGTCATGCCTGTATTGAACACTACCTCGCCGGTAGCCTTGATATTATTCAGTAAATTGCCTGTGAAAACGCTGCCGTCTTCTAAAATGAGCTTACCTTTCAAAATTACACCTCCGAAATATCTCCGGGTTGCCCCGAAGTCAAGCAAAACGCCTTACGCGCTCCTTAGGCCAGGATTTCCCCGTCCTTCATCACCAGCCTGCCATCCACAAAGGTCATGACAGCCTTGCCCTTCAGCCTGCGGCCGACAAACGGCGAATGGGAGCCCTTGGTATAAAACTTCTTGTCGTCTACCGTCCACTCCAGCTCCGGGTCAATTACGGTTATATCAGCAGGCATGCCTTCTGCCAGGCTTCCGGCATTAATGCCGAAAATGCGGGCAGGAGCAACCGTCATCTTTTCAATCATCATGGCAATATCCAGCTTGCCGGTATGCACCAGGTCCGTCAGCAGGACGCCTACGGCAGTTTCCAGGCCAGGGAAGCCGCTCGGGGCATACATGTACTCCCTGTCCTTTTCCTCCTGGGCATGAGGGGAATGGTCGGTGACGATGCAGTCAATAGTGCCGTCCAGCAGGCCTGCCAGCACTGCATCCACATCCTTCTGCTCCCTGAGTGGAGGATTTATCTTGGTGGAGCTGTCAAAAAGCTCTACCAGGTCGTCCGTCATAGTCAGGTGCTGAGGCGTAACCTCGGCAGTCACCTTGACGCCCCGTGCCTTGGCCTGGCGCACGATGTCCACGGCGCGGCCTGAGCTGATATGAGCCACATGCACCCTGGCATCAGCGTACTCCGCCAGCATCACATCACGGGCTACTGCAATATCCTCCGCCACAGTGGGACGCCCCTTCATGCCCAGCATGGCACTCCGATGGCTCTCGTTCATGACGCCTTCCTCCACCAGGGAAGTTTCCTCCTCGTGGTTGATAATCACCTTGTCAAATGTTCTCAGGTAATCATAGCAGTTCAAAAGCACCTTGGCAGATCTGGTGAAATGACCGTCATCGGAGAAGGCGATGGCACCGGCCTGCACCATATCCCCCATCTCAGCCATTTCCTCACCCTGCTGGCCCTTGGTAACGGCGCCGATAATCTCCACATGGACTACCGCATCTTCCTCAGCACGCTTCTGCATGGCCTTTACCAAAGCGGAGTTATCAATCACCGGCCTGGTATTCGGCATGGTGGCAACCCGGGTATAGCCGCCAGCCGCTGCCGCACGGGAGCCGGAGGCGAAATCTTCCTTGGCCTCCTGCCCAGGCTCCCGGAGATGAACGTGCATATCTATAAGGCCAGGAGAAACAATCTTACCCTCTGCCTCAAAAACCTCTGCGCCCTCGGCAGGAAGGTTCTCGCCTACAGCGGCAATCCTGCCATCCTCCACCAGCACATCGGCAATCTTATCTATCTTGTTGGCCGGGTCAATCACCCTGCCGCCCTTAATCAAAGTTTTCATACTTCCTTACCTCCAGTCAGTGCATGCGTCAAAATAGCCATACGGACAGCCACACCGTTCTGCACCTGCTCCTGAATAGCTGAATTGTCACCATAAGCAACAAACGGAGAAATCTCCAGCCCCTTGTTCATCGGGCCCGGATGGAGAATCAGCACATCCTTCTTGGCCAGCTCCAGACGGGCATTGTTGATGCCGAAGATGCGGGCATACTCCCTCGGAGATGGGAACAGACCTGCCTTCTGGCGCTCCAGCTGGATGCGCAGCACATTGATTACATCCGCATTTTTGATGGCGTCCTCGATGCGGTCATGGACATAGATGCCGTCCTCCTCAAAGAGATAGCGTGGCAGCAATGTCTTGGGCCCTGCCAGATGCACCTCGATGCCCATCTTGCGCATGCCCTGAATATCGGAACGTGCCACGCGGCTGTGAGTGATATCCCCCAGGATAGCCGCCTTCAGACCCTCAAAACGCCCCTTCTTCTCCATGATGGTAAAGAGGTTCAAGAGCCCCTGGGAAGGATGGGCATGAGCGCCGTCACCGGCATTGATAATCACAGGACTGACTACCTTGGAGGCGTACTCCGCCGCCCCCTCTGCCTTGTGGCGCATGATGATGGCATCAACCCCCATGGCCTCCACTGTGTAGAGGGTATCCCGCAGGCTCTCGCCCTTGACAATGCTGCTGGTACCGGCAGTGATGTTCACCACATCGGCACCCAGGTACTTGCCTGCCAGCTCAAAAGAAGAACGTGTTCTGGTGCTCGGCTCATAGAAAAGCGTCACAACGGACTTGCCCCTGAGGGCAGGCACCTTCTTGATATCACGGTGAATGATATTCTTCATTTCCTTGGCAGTTTCCAGGATAGTCTGGATTTCATCAGCAGAGAAGTCGGCCAGCGCCAGGACATCCTTGCCTCTGAGGGACACGCTATTTTTCCCCAAAGCAATCACTCCTTTTCCGTCTATGGCACAAGCAGCAGAGTAAATGCCGCCGCGCCATCTTCATTTTTGCAAAAAGAAAAAGCTTTCCTGCACCCGAAAAGGCACAAGAAAGCCAGCGCTTTTTACACACAAAAAATACAAAAATATCAGCTTCCTTTATCAGCCTCACAGGACTAATTTCAAAGGCCATATTCACTTTCACAAGAAATTGTAGCACATAGCATAGGAAAAGTCAATTTTACCCGCCAGGTATCTTAACTTATCTTCGCCAATTCCCTGCCACGCATCCCAGATATGTGCTATAATGCTTTTGCAGGCAAACTGCGAAAATTTTTCAGGCGGTGATATAAAGCAATGGCAACAGGCATCATAGCGGAATACAATCCCTTTCACAACGGGCACAAATATCAGATAGGCTGCATCAAAAAGCAGCATGACAGCGGCATAATAGCCTGTATCAGCGGCAGCATTACCCAGCGGGGGGAGCTTGCCCTGCTGGATAAGTGGCAGCGGGCCGGAGCAGCCGTGGAAAATGGCGTAAATCTCGTTTTGGAGCTGCCTGCAGCCTTTGCCTGCCGCAGTGCCCAGGACTTTGCCACAGGCGGCGTCAGGCTATTGGACAGCCTGGGAATTGTGGATACACTGGCCTTCGGCACGGCTTACCCGGAAATAGAAAAACTTCAGCTGGCAGCGGATTTTCAGCTGGGAGCCCACAGGGAAGCCCTGCAGCAAAAGCTGAAAGGCGGTATCTCCTACGGTGCCGCCCTCAGCCAGCTGATAGCAGAAAGCACTGGCCTGAACGCCGAAATGCTCACGGAGCCAAATACCATTCTCGCCATTGAATACCTCCGCGCCCTGAAAAATACCGGTGGCATCAGGCCTTTACCCCTTCCCCGCACAGGTGCCGGCCACAATGACACCTCTGCTAAAGGCGAGTTTGCCAGCGGCACTGCCATTAGGCAGCTTGCCAGGCAGGGGCAGTTCCGGCAGCTGATGCAGCTGGTGCCGGAAGCCACCCTGGCCGCCATAGAAAATACTACCATGTACCCGGACAGCAAAAAACAGCTTCCACTAATGATATGGAAGCTGCTTTCTCTGGCGGCTGAGGAAATAGCCGCTATATATGGAGTTGGGGAAGGCATGGAATATAAATTGAAGGAAGCCGCCAGCAAGCCTGACTGCGCCGCTTCTTTCAGGGCACTCATTCAGGAGCTTGCCACCCGTCGCTATCCTGCCACCAGAATCCAGCGCACCCTCATGCACCTGCTGCTGGGCAGCACCAAGGATAAAATAGCTGAAATGACAGCTACCGGGCCATTGTACATCAGGGTACTGGCCTTTGATGACAGGGGGCGCCAGCTGCTGAAGGACATCCGGCAAAAAACACGGCTGCCGATTATCACCAAGGTAACGGAATACCTGAACCGCCGTGACATGCAGCACCCGGACAGGCTGAGCCCCCTGCAAAGGATGCTATACATGGACATTGCCGCCGCCAATCTCAGGGATCTGTGCCTTGCCCCCCTGCCCTCCAATCCTCAGGGGGAGCACCAATTGTGCCTCAATGGGGATTTTCTCACCTCTCCCTGCTATGTAAACTAACTTTCATCCACACTGACCTGAAAAGAAGCTGCCACTTCCAACTGAAATGACAGCTTCATACGCCTCGCATATGCACAGGAAACAAACAGCCTCTGCAAGCCTGTGCTATAAACTATAAAACTGAAAACCCCGGTCTTAAATCTTGAACTTGGAAAGCTGATTCTTCAGGTTATCCGCGCCCTCCTTGGACACATTGACCTTGTTGAGAATCTCGTTTGCCTTCTCAGCCACATTGACTACCTGCTGTGCCACAGTGTTGTTGCCGATAGCGCCCTCCTGGGTTGCCTTGGCAATCTCCTCCATGCTGTTGTTCATGGTCTGGATGGACTGGGCAAAATCCTGGGCCGACTCGTTGCTCTGGCTGGCAAAGCCGTGGAAATACTCAGCATCCTCACGGTACTGCTCTGCCGTCTGGTTAATCTTCTCATAGTCCTTGTGGACATTTTCTTCCATGAATTTCAGGAGGCCATGGGCACTGACAGACAGATTCTGCACGGCATCAGTCACATTCACGGTCAGGTTCTTGATTTCCTCTGCTGTATCATGGGACTGTTCGGCCAGTTTCCTTACCTCGTCAGCAACTACCGCAAATCCCCTGCCGTGCTCACCGGCACGGGCAGCCTCGATGGCGGCATTCAGTGCCAGCAAATTGGTCTGGTCAGCAATATCGCTGATGGCCTGAGTCAGCTCTGTAATATTGTTCGCCACCTTGGCAGACTCGATAGCCTGCTCCAAAGATGTCTTGGTACCGGCATAAATCCGCTCAGCCTCACGCTGTGCCTGCTGCACATCTTCCTTGAGAGCCTTGGCCCTGTCGGAAATAGTATTGGAATAATCCGCACTGTCGCTGGCTTCCTTGGCATTTGCCTCCACCTGCTCCTTGATGCGGTCGCTGAGGCTCTGGATATTGGAGGTAGATGCTGCCGTTTCCTCCATGCTGGCTGCCATTTCCTCTGTTACTGCCGACATATCCTGAGCGCTGCCATTCATGGCACCTACCAGCTCATACACCTCGGCAGCCATCTCGGCACTGTTGTCTGCCTCCTTGCGGACGGTACCCAGCACCTCCCGGAGGGATTCCTGCATCCTGTGCAGTGCCTGTACCATGACGCCTACCTCATCCTGACGGTTGAGCATGCCGGTATCAATACTCTGGGTCAAATCACCATCAGCCACCGCATTCAGCTGCTCCACAGAAGCTTGCAACGGGTTGGCAATGCCCTTGGAAATAATAACAGCCGCTGCAATACCCACGATCAGGCCAAAGATGATAATAACTGCAAAGGCCATCAGGGCGAAATTGTACGCCTCATCACTGGCCTGGAAAAGCATCTTGCCCTGCATAACATTCTCAGGAGTCAGCTGCCCCAGATGAGAGGAAACATCGTCAATCTCATTGAGGGCCTTGTACATGGCAATCTTGTCCTCAGGTGCAGTGCCCAGCTTCTTGGCAGCCTCCACCTGCGGAATAGTATTGTTCAGGTGCTCATCCAGCTCGGAAATAATCCCCTGCATCTTTTCACCAGGACAGATGGCCTTTACCTCCTGCACATCCCCCTGAATCATCTTCAGCTTGTCAACAATGTCCCCCAGCAGCACATTCCTCGGCTCCTGTGCCAGATTCTGCTGCAGCACATAGGACATGTCATCCTTGATGAGCAAAAGCTGGCTGTCTGCATGAGTCAGGTACTGGGTTGCCATCAGGTTGGAGCCGTACAGCTCATCTACCGCCTGCTTGGACTTGGTATTTGAATAAAGGCCGGCTGCCGCTACCAGACAGGTAATGATGAGCATGATGACAGCTAATGCCAGTATTTTAATCTTTACACTGATATTTTCCATACAAAACTCCATTCTGTCCAATTATTTGTATTTAGCTACATTAGCCTTGGTAATCTCAATCATCGGCACCAGCTTGTCGCCAGGCTCCGGTGCCTTCCCCTGACGGATATCCTTAATCAAAGCGTAAATAGCCTCCACAATGCCATCCGCATTCTGCTTGACAGTCAGGGTCATCTCTCCTGCCTCGATAGAGGCCAGGGCATCAGCACCTGCATCTACGCCGCAGAAAATAACATCCGGGTTATACCGGCCGGCTGCCTTCATTGCCTGCAAGGCTCCCAATGCCATGTTATCGTTGCCGGCAGCCACGCCGTCAATCTGAGGGAACATCTGCATCCACAAGGTCATGTTCTTTACACCATTGGCATAAGTCCAGTCACCGGTGCTGGTCTTGGCCAGGAGCTGCACATCAGGACGCTTGTCCAGAAGTGCCTCCTTGAAGCCCTCCCAGCGCAGCTGGCCCGCCGAAATGGACATCTCACCGCTCAGATACACAACCTTGGCATTCTGGGGCAGATGGGCTGCCATGTAGGCACCCTGAATCTGGCCCGCCTGCTTCTCATCATTGATTACATTGGTAAACACGCCGCCATTCACATCACGGTTGGTGGCAATTACAGGAATACCTGCCTCATTTGCCTTTTCCACCGCCGGGATGATGGAATCGCCATTCATGGCCAGCAGGACGATAACCGACGGCTTCTCGTCCACCATCTGCTTTACCTGGTCCAGCTGCAGGTTGGCATTGTCACCGGCATTCTGAGCCTCAAACTGGACGCCATCTGCCGATGCCTTAGCCTGAACACCGTCATGCAGCTCCTTCGGCACACCGGACAGGGCACTATGAGCCGCCCAGGCAATCTTGCCATCCGGATAGGATACCTTCCCCACATCGCTGCCTCCACAGCCACTGACCAACATCATTAGCAGTGCCAAAAACAGCAGCATTACTTTTTTTGAACTACTCACTAACATCAACTCCTCTAGTTAATATAGATTTCCCTCATACCGACCCCACAGCACAAGAGATAAAAAGCATTCCTTCCCTTTCCCCCTTAATTTTCACCTGTTATATTCTACACATACTGGGCAAAATCCTCTTTTTTATAGTGAAAATTTGTAATATTTTTCCAAAACATTTCCTCACATTTCCATATCCTTTAACTGATTCAATGTTTCACAGCACATAAAAATCCCTGCAGGATAAACCTGCAGGGACAGACAAGCAATAATATAAAATTAACGCTTGGAGAACTGGGAAGCCTTACGAGCTTTCTTCAAGCCGTACTTGCGGCGTTCCTTCTCACGAGGATCACGGGTTACGAAACCAGCCTTCTTCAGGGCAGGACGCAGCTCGCCATCCAGAACCATCAGAGCACGGGTAATGCCATGACGGATTGCACCAGCCTGGCCGGAAGCACCGCCACCCTTTACATCTGCGATTACATCGTACTTATCAACAGTCTCGGTCAGCTCAAGAGGCTGCCTAACGATCAGCTCAAGAGTCTTGAGACCGAAATACTCATCCATTGCGCGGCCGTTGATGGTCACCTTGCCTTCACCTGGAACCAGACGAACTCTAGCAACGGAAGACTTTCTGCGGCCAGTACCGTAGTAGCTAACTAATGCCATTTTTTATGTTCCTCCTTACCAAGTATCAGCGAATGTTCAGCTTGAGCTCCTCAGGCTGCTGTGCAGCATGCGGATGCTCGGAACCTGCATATACATTCAGCTTTCTATACATCTGCTCACCAAGACGGTTCTTCGGCAGCATACCGCGAACAGCATGCTCGATAACGCGAGTTGGGAACTTGTCCATCATCTGACCAGCCGGAGTAAAGGTGGTGCCACCATTATAACCGGAATGACGGAAATAAATCTTGTCCGTCAGCTTCTTACCAGTGAATACAGCCTTCTCTGCGTTGATTACGATAACGAAATCACCAGTATCAACATGCGGAGTAAAGGTTGGTTTATGTTTACCGCGAAGAACTTTTGCTACTTCAGCGGCCAATCTACCTACAGTCTGACCTTCAGCGTCTACAACATACCACTTACGCTCTACATTCTGAGCGTTAGCCATAAACGTTGTCTTCATGCGATATATCCCTCCCTAGATTAATTAATTAAAATTTTTGGAATTGTCGCAAGCTGTGCCTTTGCCTCCGGGGCTAATGGAAGCGGCTGTACACGGCTCACTTGAACTATTCTATTAGATATTGGCAAAGTTGTCAAGGATATTTTGAAAATTTGACAAAAAATAATAGCGGCACCGGACAACACCCCAAGGCACTGCCGCTGCCGCTGCTTTCGGAGCTCATATCTCCGAAAAATTATTCATCCTCAGATTTTTTGATACCAAAAATCAGCTCGTCCATCAGGCCGATCAGCTGATTAATTTCCGGCTTGGAAATCTGGCCGTTAGCCCCCAGTGACTCGCCCTTCCTGCGCATCTCCTCGCTGATGAGGGAGGAGAACAGAATAAACGGAATCTTATTGAAACGAGGGTCGCTTCTAACCAGCTTCAGCAGGCGATGACCATCCATCTGCGGCATCTCAATATCGGAGATAATGACACGCACCTGATCCTCAATCGGCAGGTCAGCCGACAGATTGGTGGACAGGTAGTTCCAGGCATCCTGGCCGTTGTTGAAGTCCCTGACAAAACGGTAGCCGGACTCATGGAGAGTATTGACCAGAAGCTCACGCAGCAGAGGTGAATCCTCGGCACACAGCACATGCACGTTGGAACGCTCCGCCTTCATGTCGGTAGTAGCATCGTCAAAGGTGGTCAGCTTCGCGTTAATCTCAGGATTAATCTCCGCAATAATCGTCTCGAAGTCCAGAAGCAGAATAATCTTCTCCTGCATCTTCACGATACCTACAACCCTGGACTGATCCCCCACCTCAGGTGCAGGCTCCATATTCTTCCAGGAAATGCGGTGAATGCGGGATACGCTGTCTACCAGGAAACCGATATCATAGTTGTTAATCTCAGTTACAATGATGTTCTTCGGCTCATCCATGGTCTGAACGTTCAGGCACCGCGGCAGGTTTACCAGCGGAATAGCCTTGCCGCGCAGGGTAAACAAGCCGTCAATATACGGATGTGCCTGAGGCATCTCCGTAACCGGCGTGCGGGTAATAACCTCCCGCACCTTGGCCACATTTATGCCGTAATTCACGGAACCAATGCTAAACTCTACGATTTCAAACTCATTTGTGCCCGTCTCCAGCAATATTCCCTTATTTTCTTCGACTGCCATTCTATCGCCCCCATTTTTATCTTTCCCCAGCCTCTTTTCAAGGACTGGACTTATTTTACCACATTAATTGCCTCTCTTATATAGTAAATTCGTTACAAATAGCAAAAATCCTGCTAAACAGATAAAAAAGTTTAGGAATTATTTATTTATTTTAAATATGTCCACCCGTCGCGCATTTCTATGAGTCCGTCCTTGTACAATCGACCAATGGCACGCTTAAAGGCCGCCTTGCTGATCTTAAACTTGCCCTTGATCAGCTCCGGGCTGCTGCTGTCGCTATAAGGCATCCTGCCATCATTGGACTGCAAAAACATCAGCACCCTGTCCGAATCGGAAATCCTTGCCTTTTCCTTTGCCTCCCGCAAGGAAGCATTAAGCCTGCCATCAGGCCGTATATAGGTTACCCGGGCCTCCAGCTCCTGCCCTACCCGTGGCCTCTCCACCATTTCCTTGTTGGCTATAAAGACAATGTAACGCTCATTGGTCAGCATAAAGGCTCCCCTGTCGGTGATGTTGTACACGGAGCCCTTTACCATCTGCCCTATACGGACATTTTCCGCCCGGACTGAGGCACGGCGCATCTCATCCTCCACCTTCATGGTAACCGCCAGCCGCCCGGATTTGTCCGTGTACAGCTTTGCCCAGACCACTTCACCTATCTGCAGCTTGCCACGCATACCGGCATAAGGCATGAAGATGCCACGCTCGGCACCTACATCCAGAAAAGCGCCATCCTTGCTGACGTTGATTACCCGCATCCTGGCAATCTGGCCTTCCTTCAGCTTCGGCACCCTCATGCTGGCTGTCAGGCGATGCTTCGGGTCAAGATACAGGAACACCTTTACCATATCCCCAATCTGCACATCGCTGGTCTGCTGCGTTTTGTGCAGCAGGATATCATCGTTGGTATTGCCTGTCTCCGCATCCAGAAATGAACCCATTTCCGACTGGCGCACCACCTTCAGCACGGCTACCGTGCTAGGCCCGTACTTCAGCCTCGGCCTTTCCGGGCGCGGGGAACGGCTCTCCCTGCTGCGGCCGCCCCTGAATGAATTATTTATTCCAGCCATCATCAATCCTCATAGGCGGTCAGCTCTGCATCGCCCCACAGGGTTTCCAAGGAATAATACTCGCGGCTGTCCTGCAGGAAGATATGCGCCACACAGTCACCATAATCCATCAAAACCCACTCGCCCTCACGATATCCTTCCTTGTGCATAAACCCGATACCCTCGTCCTCCTGCAGCTTTTCCTCAATGCTGTCAGCAATGGCTCGCACCTGGGTTGTGCTGCCGGCAGAGCATACCACAAAATAATCCGTAGCAGGCGTCAAATCAACCATCTTCATCAATACAATATCGCGGGCCTTCTTCTCGGCAGCCGCAGCGGCAATCAGATTTGCCAAATCAAGAGATGTCTTTATCATACCTTTCCTCCTTCAAAAGTAAAAAATCAGAAAATACCCAAAAAGCCTTCATTTTCCTCCGGCTCAGGCTCTGCCGGGAAAAGCTCTGTCATTTTCGCCTCAGTTGCAGCCTTGTCACATACCCAGGAGCCATTAGCATCCCAGCCCCCCGGCAGCAGCACCATCTCCAGCCGGGTTCCCGACAGCTTGCGCAAAAGATTGGTAAAATGAGCAGAATCAAATGCCTCTATGGTGGTAACAGCCCTGCGCTGCCATACATCCACCAGCAGCGGCAGCTTTGTCACCACATCCGGCTGCAATACACGCTGGTAAACAGCCTTGACAAAAGCCTGCTGGCGCTTGCTGCGCCCGTAGGCTCCCAGCTCGTCACTGGCAAACCGCAGGTATTTCTGTGCCGTATCACCGTCCATGTGCTGATACCCCTTGGGAATATGGATGTACAAATCCCCCTCCGGGTCCTCATAATCCATCGGCGTCTCCACATAAACATCAATGCCGCCCATGACATCCACCAGCTCCTTCAGGGCTTCTATGTCTATGGCAACGTGATGATGCACAGTCACCCCCAGAAGGCCTGTCACGGTCTGCTCCAAAAGGGGAAGCCCGCCGTAATAATAAGCATTATTCAGCCTTTCCGGCTGCTGCATGCCCGGTATCTCCGCCAGTGTATAGCGGGGAATGCTGATGATGCGCACGGCGCCATCCTCATGGCGGAAGCTGAGCAAAAACAGATTGTCAGCCTGCTGCCCCGTGTCCTCCCTGCCTGTGTCCAAGCCTACGAAAAGTATGTTGGTGTAGCCGTCAAACCGGGGATCAAAGCTGGCCGCCCTCAAGGCACGCCGCTGCTTGTAATCATCATAAATCTCCGCATAGACGGCATAGGTCTGGCTCGCCCAGCCATAGAGCTTTATGGAAACCCAGCCGGCCGCTGTCAATGCACAGCCCAGCAAAATCAGGAACACAAAAACCCGAAAGAACTTAATCCGGCGTTTCTTGCGCAAGACCTTGCGCTTGCGCTGCACATTCAGTTTTGTCTGGCTTTCCATGGGCATCAATCCAAATCCTCAGCAGAAATTTTCTTCAGCAGTATATCGTTCCTGGCAGCTATGGTGTCGGGATGGAGCAGATGCCCCTTGGCAGCTACGAAAATAATGGACTGGGTAAGTCCCTCCAGCACCATTTCATCAAGCTCCGCCTCCCGGGAAAGCCTGCGCAGCTCCTCCACCTCTGGATAATCCCTGCCCGGCTCAATCATATCAGCAAAATAGATAATCTTGTCCAGCACGGTCATATTGCTGCCGCCTACAGTATGGCGGTAAACCGCCCGGGCAATTTCCTCATCATCTACGCCATATTCCTCCCGGATCAGGCTGGCACCGATATAGGCATGCAGCAAAAGGGGCATAGCCCTTTCCACCTGCCCTATTTTGATGCCGCGCCTTTCGGCCTCCGCTGCCAGCTGGTCATTGGGATACTGCCTGGCGCAGTCATGCAAAAGCCCGGCAATACGCGCCTTCTCCACATCAGCCTGAAAGCGTTCTGCCAGAAACGCCGCTGTCTCAGCCACCCCCAGGGAATGCTCATAGCGCCCCGGCTTCAGGCGGCTTTTCAGCTTTGCCTGCATTTCCTCATAAGTCATACACAAAACCTTCCCAACATTGCCATTATAACACATAAATTAATTTTTATAAATACAGTCTTTCCTTGTAAATATATTGTTCCACCGCTTCAGGAACAATATAACGGACTGTCTTCCCCTGGCGCACCCTTTCCCGGATATCAGTGGAGGAAATCTCCAGCTCGGGGGTCTCCAGGCAGTGAATTTTCTCTGCCAGCCGGCCAAAACGGCGGCGGATATCCTCCATATCCGGCAGGCAGCCGGGACGGGATGCTCCCACGAAATGGCACATGGACAAAAGCTCCTCAATCCTGTTCCAGGTGTGGAGGCTGGCCACCGAGTCAGCTCCCACGATAAAATAAAAATCCGTGTCCTCCCCATGCTCCCTGATGAGCTCTGCCAGGGTATCACGGCTATAGGAAGGACCAGTGCGCCGCATTTCCATATCCGATGCCTCAAAACGGGGATTGGAGCAGATGGCCAGCATGGTCATCATGTACCTGTGATGGGCGGCGGAAATATCCTTGCCCAGCTTGTGAGGCGGCACTGCCGCAGGAATAAAGACCACTCTGTCCAAAGAAAATTCATCCATAATGGTCTCTGCCACAATCAGATGCCCCAGATGTATGGGGTCAAAGGTGCCGCCAAAGATGCCTATCCTTTTTTTTACTGCCATGCCTGTCCCTCATTCCTACGGTACTAAAACACAAAACTCCTCAAAAAACACAGCTGCTGCAGCAGCTGCCATTGAAAGCAGTATTATCACAACCGCCTTGGCATAATCACAGATATCGTGCCGCCCCTTGGCCGTATGCCAATACTGCCCCAGGGTACGGAAACAGCCCCGCAGCCTAGCGAACCTGCCCATCGCCCATAATCAGGTACTTGGTGCTGGTCAGAGCCTTCAGCCCCATAGGCCCCCTGGCGTGAAGCTTCTGGGTGCTGATTCCTATTTCCGCACCAAAGCCGAATTCGCAGCCATCAGAGAAGCGGGTAGAGGCATTGACATACACCGTAGCCGCATCAATGCAACGCTGGAACAGGCGGGCATTGGCAAGATTCTCCGTCACGATAGCCTCGGAATGGCCGGTATTGTACCTGTTGATATGGGCCATGGCCTCCTGAATATCGGACACCACCTTCACGGAGAGAATAAGGTCATCGTACTCCGTTTCCCAGTCCTCCTCCGTTGCCTCCCCCATGCCTACTACCAGCTCACGGCACTTCGGGCAGCCCCGGAGCTCGCAGTTCTTCTCGGACATTGCCTTGACCAGCATCGGCAGGAAATCAGCCGCCACCTTTTCATGTACCAAAAGTGTTTCCATGGCATTGCAGACAGCAGGCCTGGAAGTCTTGGCATTGACAGCTATCTTCAAGGCCTTAGCAAGATCGGCAGACTCATCCACGAAGGTATGGCAGATGCCGGTACCGGTCTCAATAACAGGCACCTTGCTATCAGTTACTACCTTCTGAATCAGGCCGGCACCGCCCCGAGGTATAATCACATCGATACAATCCCTCAGCTGCAGCAGCACATCCACGGCAGCCCGGTCCGTCTGCTCCACCAGCTGAATGGCTCCTTCCGGAATGCCTGCATGGTAGGCCGCCTCCGCCATAATGCCTGCAATGGCTTTGTTGGAAATAATCGCCTCGGAGCCCCCCCGCAGGATAACGGCATTGCCGGACTTCAGGCAAAGGCCGATGGCATCCGCCGTTACATTAGGCCTTGCTTCATAAATCATGCCCACAACGCCCAGGGGAACCCTGACACGGCGGATTTCCAGCCCGTTAGGACGGACATTGGCATAATCCTCCTCCCAGATGGGATCAGGCAGGGCAGCTGCCTGACGAAGGCCGTCCGCCATGCCTGCCACCCGGCTCTCATCCAGCATCAGCCTGTCCAGGAAGGAACGCTTGATGCCCTTTTTCCGTGCCTCCTCCAAATCCACGGCATTTGCTTCCAATATGGCGCTGCTGCGCTGCTCCAAGGCATGGGCCATCGCCAGAAGCGCTTTGTTCTTGGTAATCGTCGAAAGCATATTCATGCTCCGTGAAGCCTCTTTTGCCAGCCGTGCCTGATTGACAATCTTATCCTGTAAAGCCATATATTTCCCTCCAAAACCACATTGACGTTTTTTCCGATCTGCTCCGTCTATATTATATCATAAGTACCATGTTATCACGATGAATTACCTCGTCATGAATTTCCCCATCGAGAATATCCGTAAAATCGCTGGTCTTCCTGCCCTTGATTTTTGCTACGGCAGCTGCATCATAAGCGATAGTGCCCCGAGCGATTTCCTGATAATCAGCTGTCAGCACCCGCACCGTGCTGCCTGCGGTATATTCCCCCTCCGTGGCGAGAATCCCGGCAGCCAGCAGGCTAGATCCCCTCTTTAAAGCCTTCACGCAGCCCTCGTCCACCACCAGGATGCCGGAAATGCGCTTGCCAAAGGCCAGCCAGCCCTTCCTTGCCCTGAGATGGGCATCCTTGGGCGGAAATACCGTGCCCACATCCTCACCGGCAATAATCCTGCCCAGCATGCCGTTTTCACCGCCGGAGGCAATAAACATAGTAACACCGGCAGCAGTAGCAATCTTCGCCGCCTCAATCTTGGTAGCCATGCCCCCGGTGCCTACGGCTGAACCTGCGCCTCCTGCCATAGCCTCCACCCCGGAGGTAATTTCCTTAATCTCTGACAGGAGCTTCGCCTCCGGATGTGTCTGAGGATTGGCATCGTATACCCCGTCAATATCCGACAGGATAATCAGCACATCGGCATCCACGATGGCAGCCACAGTGGCAGACAGGGTATCATTGTCACCGATTTTCACCTCTGCCACCGTTACCGCATCATTCTCGTTAATCACCGGGATAATTCCCGATTTCAGCATAGCCATCAGGGTATTCCTGGCATTGATGTACTGATTGTGATTGGCAAAATTTTCCTTGGTCAGAAGCACCTGTCCTGCCACCTGCCCGTATTCCGTGAAGAACTTGTCGTAGAGGTGCATCAAAAGCACCTGCCCCACAGAGGCAAGGGCCTGCTTTTCCTGCATGCTGTCCGGCCTCGCAGAAAGCCCCATACGCACCATGCCTGCCCCGATGGCACCGGAGGTCACCAGGATGACCTCCCGCCCCTGGCTGGCAAGGTCAGAAAGCTCCCTGGCCAGATGCTCAATCCTGTAAAGGTTGATCTTGCCATTGGGGTACAGAAGGGTGCTGGTTCCGACCTTGACGACTATACGCTTGGCATCCTTTATCTGTTCACGGGTATTCATGGCAAATCATCCTTTCATGAATGTACAACATCCTGTTTTCTTATATTATATGTACGGCTATCCTGTATTTATCTGCCGTTTTAATTGCCAAAATTATTTTGGCAGCTCAATTTTCGGCTTGTCAAAATTGCGGCGGAACAACAGCCCGTTGCGGCCGATTACCTGCACCAGGTCGGCATTGCAACGCTCCGCCAGAGTTGTAATGGCATCCTCTGGCTCCTCGAAGCAGTTCTGCAGCACCCGCACCTTGATGAGCTCACGCTTCTTGATTGCCTCCAGGGCAGCCTGCACCACAGTAGGGGTAACCCCCTCCTTGCCCATATTGACAACAGGATCAATTGTCATGCCCATAGAGCGCAGAAAACGCTTCTGCTTGCCGGTCAAAGTATTCTTTATCAATGTTTATCCTCCCTGTATAATCTTACGCTATCCCACAAATTTTCACTCTCTGTACTCAAATTCCATATCGCCGATATGAACGGTTTCACCTTCCTTGATGCCCCGTTCCTGCAGCTTCTTGTCGATGCCCTTGATGCGCCAGATATACTGGAAGCGGCGCAGTGCCTCGTCGTTGCCGAAATTGGTCATGGCAACCAGCTTTTCCAATGCTTTGCCGCTGACTACGAACTCGCCGGAAATATTCCTGCTGATGGTGATTTTGTCCGGGTCCTCCACCTGAGCCTCGTAAACCTTCTCGCCTTCTTCTGTATCAGGTTCCTCCACATATTCGTCAAGAGCCTTTGCCACCGCATTGATTAACTCCTTCAGCCCCTGTCCCGTGGCAGCACAGATAGGGAAAAGCTGAATCCCTTCCTTATCTGCCAGCTCCCGAAGGCGCAGGAGATTTTCTTCCGCCCCAGGCAAATCCATCTTGTTGGCAGCCAGAATCTGGGTACGGCGGGCAATCTTCTCGCTGTACAGCTTCAGCTCCTTGTTTATCTTGTAATAATCCTCCACCGGGTCCCTGCCCTCGATGCCGGAAGCATCCACAATATGCACAATAATCTTGGTACGCTCCACGTGGCGCAGGAAATCATGTCCCAGGCCCACGCCTTCGGAAGCGCCATCAATCAAGCCGGGAATATCAGCCATGACGAAGGTCTTCTCGTCCCCCAGCTCGCCTACATTCACCACGCCCAGCACAGGGGTAATAGTAGTAAAATGATACTCGGCAATCTCCGGCCGTGCCGCGGAAACCTTGGCAACGAGGCTGGACTTGCCCACGCTAGGATAGCCCACCAGCCCCACATCTGCCAGAAGCTTCAGCTCCAGCAAAAGATTTTTTACCTCGCCCGGCTCACCAAACTCGGCAAAAGTCGGGGCGCGGTTGGCACTATTGGCAAATTTGGCATTGCCCCTGCCGCCACGGCCGCCTTTGGCAATCACTGCCTCCTGTCCCAGCTCCGTCAGGTCAGCAAGAATTTCGCCGGTATCCGCATCCTTGACCAGAGTTCCCTGGGGAACCTTGACGATGCAAGGAGGCGCGTTATGGCCATACTGATTTTTGATGTCGCCATTTTCGCCGTTCTTGGCTGTGAATTTGCGATGATAACGGAAATCCAGCAGCGTGTTCATATTGTTGTCCACGCGGAAAATCACGTCACCGCCCCGGCCGCCGTCACCGCCGGAGGGGCCGCCCTTGGCTACAAACTTCTCGCGGCGGAAGGCGGACTTGCCATGGCCGCCTGTGCCTGCCGTAACCTTGATAGTAATTCTGTCAATAAACTGCATACCTTGCCTCCTTCTAAATCTGATGATGTATAAAAAGCTGGTATTGATAACAATGCCAGCTTTTTATACATCATCTAACATCCGCATAACTATGTAACATATAACATATTATATATTATATATAATACACAACATATGACATACAGCATATGCCGCATAACACATAACTGCCAGCTATATAGCCATATAGCATGTAACTAAAAAAATACCTGCACCCGTTCAGGCGCAGGTATCTCTTTACTATTACATAGCAGCGTCTTCTACTGCATAAACGCTAACCTGACGGTTGAAACGTCCCTTACGCTCGAAAGCAACACGACCAGCAATCTTTGCATAGATGGTATCATCCTTGCCGATGCCTACGCCATTGCCAGGATGGAAATGAGTTCCTCTCTGACGAACGATAATGCTGCCTGCGGTTACAACAGTACCAGCCTGCTCCTTGACACCAAGGCGCTTTGCCTCACTGTCACGGCCGTTACGAGTGCTGGATACACCTTTCTTATGAGCAAACAGCTGTAAATCAAACTTAAACATCAGGGTTACACCTCCTGTACCACTGAAATACTAATTTCATCCGGATCATACTCTTGAATATCATGGAATCCAATAAGCATTGTCTCTAAAATTGCATCAGTTAATTCATCGGGAACGCCCTTGAGCCTTGCATGCAAGTCACCACTCGCTACTTTATAATCAACTTCGCGATGTAAGTGCTGCCCTACGCCCTTCAAGGCGGTCTGTGCTAATGACGAAATCCCGGCACAGACAATATCACTGCCATACTCACCGTGATGGCCACGGACATCATAGCCGGATATCCTCCCCTGGGAATTGCGATAAACCTTTATCTCAATCATTTATCTCAAATAATTAAGCTTCGATCTTCTCGATAACAACCTTGGTAAACGGCTGACGATGACCCTGGCGCTTGCGATAGTTGGACTTAGCCTTGTACTTGAAGACCAGAATCTTCTTGCCCTTGCCCTGAGCCTCAACCTTTGCGGTAACCTTTGCACCATCAACTACTGGCTTGCCAACAACAACATCGCTGTCCTTTACTACGGTCAGAACCTGATCAAAGGTAACAACATCGCCCTCAGCAGCCTCCAGCTTCTCAACCAGTACAGTATCGCCCTCAGCAACCTTGTACTGCTTGCCACCAGTCTGAATAATTGCGTACATTCTCTTACACCTCCCTGTTATTGTACTCGCCAATTACGGTAGAAACGCCCTGAGGCATTTCATTTACAAACCTCATCGTGCGGTTGGGGAAAGCACATCTGCAAACTGTTGCAGTGCACTCACATTGATACATTTTACCATCTGAAACCTGATGTGTCAATTCTTTTTATACAAATATTTTATACAAAAATGTATTTCAGAACGAAAATCACAGCCAGTACATACACCACAGGACTGATTTTCTTCTTGGCGGCAGCACCGCTGAACAGATTAATGATAACATAGGAAATCACACCCATGGAAATGCCCTCGGAAATGGAGTACATAAATGGCATGGCGATAGTGGCAATATAAGCAGGCACAGCCTCGGTAAAATCATCAAAATTGATGCGCATCAGGCTGCTGAGCATCAGGAAGCCCACCACAATCAGAGCCGGAGCCGTAGCAAAGGCAGGAATCGCCAGGAAAATAGGTGCCAGGAACAGGCTCAGGGCAAACAGCACGGCACTGACAATAGCAGTCAGTCCGGTACGGCCGCCTACGCCTACACCGGCAGAGCTTTCCACAAAGGTAGTAACCGTAGAGGTACCCAGCACTGCACCGGCAGTAGTGGCAACGGAGTCAGCCAAAAGGGCGCCCTTAATATTTGGCAGGCGGCCATCCTTGTCCAGCATATCAGCCTTGGAAGCAACACCAATCAAAGTTCCCAGTGTATCAAACAAATCCACGAACATAAATGTAATAACAATAGTCACAAAGTTCAGGGTGGCAATGGCACTGAAATCCATCTGCATAAAGGTCGGTGCCAGGCTAGGGATAGCTATGCCGTTAGCAAAGCTAGGCATAACGGAGAACATGCCCTGGGCAGGATCCGGCACATAAAGCCCGGTCAGCTCGCAGACAATACCTGCAACCCAGGTGCCGAGGATACCCCAGAGAATACCGCCAGGCACCTTCTTGGCCATCAGCACGGCGGTGAACAGGGTTCCCAAAAGTGCCAGCAGCGCACCCATGCCGACAGTATGGAAAGAGCCATCCATCAAAGCAGCACGGAACGGATACAGTCCCACCAGCGTAGGGCCATCCACCACAATCTTGGCGTTCTGCAGGCCGATGAAAGCGATAAACAGGCCGATACCGCTGGTAACACCGTATTTCAGTGCTGGCGGAATGCAGTTAAAAATCGCTTCACGCACTTTGGTAAGGGACAAAATAATAAAAATAATACCTTCCACAAACACGGCAGCCAGCGCAATCTGCCAGGAGTATCCCATCTGTGCTACCACAGTAAAAGCAAAGAAAGCATTCAGCCCCATGCCCGGTGCCAGTACAAATGGATAATTGGCAAGAAACGCCATAATCAATGTACCAATACAGGCGCCAATGGCAGTTGCTGCAAATACTGCACCTGCATCCATGCCCGTAGTCCCCAGAATACTAGGATTTACTGCCAAAATGTACGCCATTGTCATAAAAGTGGTAATACCGGCAATGACCTCTGTGCGGATACTAGTACCATGCTCCTTTAGATGAAAAAATTTCTCTAAAGCCTCATTCATTTCTAATCCTCCTCTACTTCCTCATGAAGCTAATAAAAAAGAATACGCCGACTAGAAAACCAAGCCGGCGAAACTAAAATACTCACTTATCTTACATTATTTTGAAATAAATTGCAATAGAAAAAATAGCTATGTTCAGCAAATTAAGAAAAAATTTCAGCATCCCTTTTAGTCTGCCAAAGCCATTTCTGCCGCCCTTGCAGCATGAATCACTGTCGTGTCAAAAACCGGCAGGACGGAATCCTCCGCCCTCACCAGAAGGCCGATTTCCGTGCAGCCCAGGATTACCCCCTCGGCACCTGCCTCCTTCAGCTTGCTGATGATTTCGGCGTACTGCCTGCGGGATTCCTCCCTGATTTCCCCCCGGCACAATTCATTGTAGATAACATCGTTAACTATTTCAATGTCACCAGCTTCCGGCACCACTACATCTATGCCATTGTCCACAAGCCGCTGCTTATAAAAATCCTGTGTCATGGTGTACTTGGTTCCCAGCAGTGCCGCCTTCCTGATCCCCTGCTTTTTCAGGGCAGCTGCCGTCGCATCAGCTATATGGATAATCGGTATCCTCAGCTTTGGCAGCATCTCCGGCACCACCTTGTGCATGGTATTGGTGCAGATGACGATATAATCCGCCCCTGCCTGCTGCAGCTTCACCGCCGCCTCAGACAATATCTCCGCACTCCTTGCCCAATCGCCGGAAGCCTGGCAGGCCTCAATCTCCGCAAACTCCACGCTGTAGAGAATAATCTGGGCAGAATGCAATCCCCCCAGCCGTTCCTTTACCGCTTCATTGATAATCCTGTAGTAAGGAATGGTGCTCTCCCAGCTCATGCCGCCAATTAACCCTAATGTCTTCATATAGCTTCGTCCTTTCTCCCAACAAATACGAAAAAAGCACCAAACCGAAGTTTGATGCTTCACTTCCAAGATGGCGGAGCAGAGAGGATTCGAACCTCCGCAGCCTTGCGACTCTAACGATTTAGCAAACCGTCCTCTTCAGCCTCTTGAGTACTGCTCCGTGAAAAAAATGGCAGGGGCAGTAAGAATCGAACTCACAACCTATGGTTTTGGAGATATGTTGTCATTGTTCATATACGCTCACTACGTGAATTAACGCACTTCTACGAGCAATATTTTACTTAAAATTCACCTATAAACAACAACCTACCGATTCTACGACCACACAAAATGCACATTTTGGCACCAAAACGTTTATGAATGTTTATACATATCAAAAATTTATAGAGATAGCTTAGCACAAATTTGTATAAAAATCCACTCATATATCTAAAACTAAACTATCATCAGATACATGATTCATTATAAATCACCGAACTTTATTTTGATTTGTTTTTCTTGATAACTCATCCGCCAGAATCTTTTGCCCTATGGACTTAATCCTGTCTGCTATCTCAACACCATTTTCTTGGACATGTATTTCCTCGGCCAATTCTTCCGGAGATACAACAACACTATTTTCTACCAACTCGTTTTCATGCGCATCCAATAACAAGCCTAACCTTTCATGCATTTCCAAAAAAGATGTTACCAATTGGTCAGGATCTATCAGTTCATCATGCTGAGTAGCAAGTATATAATCAACCTGTTCTAGACCTTTATACTGGAGTGCATCGGAAATAACACTTATAGTTGCCTCTGAGAGGTCATTGTAATAATTATTCGTTATGAATGCCAAATCAAACAAGTCACGAATTTTATCACGAGCATTATAAGCATTACATTTCATCTGTGCTAACTTATCAATAGAATAAACTTGTATTCCATTAATATTCTTTATTGTATCAGCAGAAATATTTTGATTGCGATATGATACCTCTATCTTTAAAGGTTTTTCATAATTTCCATAATTTACAAGACATCTTTTTACTATTGCAGTATCTTTAGCTACTCTAACACTATAATTGTTCTGTTTACAAAAACTCTGTACATGATGAATGATATTTTCTTTTCGTGCATCCAAATCAATATCTTCTGAAAAACGATTGAGATTATAACATTTTGCCAGGGCAGTACCGCCCTTTAATATGAAGCTATTGCTTGTAGTATTTAAATGTTTCAGGAATCTGTCTATTACCTGACCATGTAAATCACGCCACCCAGTGTTCATTTTGTGTTCATCTCCTTGAACTGTAGCCATTTAATATAATATTCCCTGCCCATAAAATCATCTATCACTGGCCAAATCGGTAATACGCGCAAATACATAACTTTATTGAATATTTCCTCAGTATATTCATCATTGCATATATACTGATCTCTCATTCCTTGTGCGACAGCTGTATTTCCATCATGTAATAGATCAAGTAAAGCACGAATATGATTTGCCACCTTGTGATTTCCAGGATTTTCAGGAATATTTGAATTATCTTCTATCCCATAATCGCCCCACAAACTCCCATCACTTTCACGCAAATCTAATTGGCTCCAATTTAATGAGGATTGATGCCAATCTCCACATGTATCTAAGCTACAGCTTAAATTTAACGCATGAACACCTGACACATACTTCACAAGTACCACTCCCCTGTTATTTTAACTCACACGCCCCGCGAGGGGCGTGACCGCAACAAAATCCGCTCTTATATTCTACCATATATAACAGAAGCACACAATTTTTTGTAAAAAGGCAGCCTGTGCGTACACACTGGCTGCCTTCTTTGTTATCCATCAAAAAGGAATTTCTTCCTGAACTTCATGCCCACCAAAAATACTGGTTTCATCCTGCTTTATTCCAGCTTGTCCACCACCTGTAGATGAACTTTCTTCAATGACAGTAGCAGCAGCCACTGCAGATGCTTCAGATGGAAACGGGATATCATCTGTATACTCATTTCCAGATGGCTTCTTGCCGATATTTCTCGGATCAAATTCTACATGATATGCCTCAATATAATGCTGAGTTATTTTAGCTCCCGGATATTTTTTGGAGTCATACGTAGTGGACTTCAGCTTCCCTTCCACGACAATCTTATCGCCAGTATACACATTATTGACACATGCCTCAGCTAACTTATCCCACACATTAACCTGGACAAATGTAGTTGCTGCATCTTTTTTGAAAGTATCCCGTATGGCCAGATTGAACCTTGCCACCGGAGTTCCGCTCGTTGTGTATCTGATCTGAACATCCGTAGATACATTTCCACTACCACACCAATGATTCATAACTTTATCATCCTTTCCAATTACTTCCTATCTTTGCCAGCGATTTACACGGCTCTTAGTCCACTGATTAAACGTTAATAATTTTGAATTGCTCCACATGTGAGAAAAAATATCTTCATGTCTGGCTTTTTCCCTGGCCTGGCTCCACTCTTTGTATGCAGCACAAGAGCTATGACATGCTATATACCTATCCTGGCAATTCATACAGGGTGCCCCAGTCCTGACCAAATATCTCCCCTCCTTGCTTGTGTAAGTCTTGATTATGCGAAGATATTGCTTCCATAGCCTTTTTAAATCTATATTGCTGTCCCATGAATTTTGTGTGGTTCCATACGGCAAATCAGTCAAAATCATATCGATGGAGCTGTTACGAATTTTATCCATTTCGTACAAGCAATCACCTAAAAAACAAGTTATTTCTGACATGCTAACAGTTCTCCATTTCCGGCTTACCATTCTTATCCCAAAACATTTCTTTGCAGTCGGGATAGCCAGTACATCCCCAGAATT